>NZ_VPAF01000040.1:0-4019 GCF_013419345.1 Acinetobacter sp. YH12086 | reverse complement strand
AGTACCAGCGTACGGCCCACAGAATGATGTCACGCTGAAAATGCCGGCCTTTGAATGGGTTCATGTGCAGCTCCATCAGCAAAAGGGGATGATAAGTTTATCACCACCGACTATTTGCAACAGTGCCCAAAAAAGTTCGTGGTGGAGAAAAGATAAGCTATGCAAGGCTTTAGGAGACGTGGTTTTTCAGGATGACGAAGAACGATTCGGCGCTAGGTGCAACATAGGTGCATCGCACGAGCGCTAGGAACGGCGAAAAAAGGCGGACGTGGCGAAATCGGTAGACGCAGCAGACTTTAAAATTGGAGTGCCCGCGGGGAAATCCGCGGAGTAGAACCGCTCAAAGTCGGGGAACGCTAACGGGCAATACCCTAAGCCAATCCCGAGCCAAGCCCCTTCGGGGGAAGGTGTAGAGACTGGACGGGCGGCGCCTAAAGCCTTCGGGCAATGGCGAAGGGACAGTCCAGACCACGAACGTCATCAGACGGCGGCGAAAGTCGAGGTGGTACGAAAATCTGCTTCTCTGTGAGAGTACGGGTTCGAGTCCCGTCGTCCGCACCACAAAGCCAAACATCCCTGCGATGATCGACCTCTGGGCGTTTGGTCGTGAGCCCGCCACCCTCGCGCTACGCTTTGCGCAGGCGTCGAAGGCGATCAGGTGCGCCCATCGATTCCGTCGAGCACCATCGCTGCGAGTTCATCGCTGGTGTGTGCACCACTATCGAGAACACGGGTTGTGCATGGAAGCCGTTCCCTTGCGGCCAAGCATCGGGCGACATTCGCTAATCGCCACTCTCGAATCTCCGCATTTCGATTCGGGTCAGGATGCATGGTCTGGTTCGCGATCCGGTGACGCAATAGGTCCTCGTTGAGCGTCAGAAAGATGTGCAGCAGCTGATCGTCGATCCGCCTTACCCCGTCGAGTATCTCAGTCAGATAGTCCGGGTGCACGAGCGTCATTGGGATGATGATGTCCTGCGAGTAATTCCTTCGAATCTCCCTGACCGCCGCGATCGTAAGTCCCCTCCACAAGGGGAGATCCTGATAGTCTCCGCTCGCTGGCATGGGGACCGTTTCTTTCACCACGAACCCGATTTCCTCGGGGTCAAAGATCAGCGATTTGGAACGCCGATCGCGCAGCCGCTTAGCGAGCGTCGTCTTTCCGGCGCCGAAAGGTCCGTTGATCCAGATTATCATTGTCGACGGCCTCTAACCTGAAGGCTCGCAAGAGCGCTCGACGGCCTCGTGCGGAGGCACGATCGGAGTGGTTCCGAAATGCTTCTCAAGATAGGTGACGCCGAACGTCACGATGTCCTGCGCGTCGAACAGGTAGCACTGAGCAAAGCCCACGACACCTTCTCGATGGCGACCGAGCTTCACGTAAGCATTTGCTATAGTTTCAACCGCATCCGGCTTTCCTTCGATAGCAAAGCAATCGAGAATGCCGTTTGAATCGTAATCCGATGCCGTTTTCCAGGCGACTTCACCGTCTCTTCCAAGCATCGGCATCTCATACGTCACCCACCGTTTGTTGGGGATATCGGCAACCGCCTCGGCGTAGTGCAATGCGGTAACGGAGTTTAGCGGCGCACCCAACAGCAGGGCCTTCCCGCCAAGGCGAACGAACCGCTCGACGGGCGATCCTTCCCCCAAGGCGTGACCGAGTTCGTGAGGCTCCGTCAGCGTTTCAGCCAGCGGACCAACCGCGACCATCGATGCATCGGGGTGCGCGCTGCGCCGCGCGCCGGGGGCTTGAACCAGAAATTGATTCAGCAGGCCGAACCCACGGTAAGTCCCGGCTGTTGCGGGATCGAACGGCAGCCAGGTACGGCGGGCTTCGTCATCCAGCCGAGCGCCATTCAGAGTCTCCTCGTAGGGTGATCGGTCCCACGACGCGTATCCCATCACAGTGCCAGTCGGCCCAACCGCGGAGCGTAACGCGGCAACGACCGTCTCCGCTCCTCCTTCGACCGGACCAATCGCTTTAAGTGAGGCATGCACCATCAAGAGGTCACCGGTTTGGACTCCGAGTTTTTGAAGCGCCTCCGTTATTGCCTTCCGCGTATGCATCGCGATATCTCCTCTAAACTGCAAAACACTATACCTATCGAGATATCACTCTACTATACCTATCGAGATATAGAGGTGGTCCCACTTGTTTGAACAACTAAAAGCGTATTTATAAGTGATATTCCGCTCTAGTTAAGCCACCTTGTTTTGTTGGGGTAGCTGATCATAGTAAAACTCATTTGGTGTCATTTTGTCTAGACTCGAATGAGGTCGTTTCAAATTATAAAACTCAAAATATGCACTTAATTGCTTTTTCGCATCTGTGACACTGCTATAAGCTTTGAGATACACCTCTTCATATTTAACGCTCCGCCATAATCGTTCAACCATCACATTATCTACCCATCGACCTTTACCATCCATACTGATTTGAATGCCATTTGATTTCAATACATCAATAAATGCATCACTGGTAAACTGGCTGCCTTGGTCTGTATTAAATATTTCAGGTCGACCATATTTTTCAATCGCTTCATTTAAAGCCGAAATACAAAAATCCACCTCCATACTAATCGATACCCTATGCGCAAGTACCTTGCGGCTATGCCAATCAATCACAGCACATAAATAAACAAAGCCTTTTGCCATAGGGATATACGTTATATCCGTAGACCACACTTGATTACTGCGCTGAATAGCCAACCCTTTGAGCAGATATGGATATTTACGGTGAGCTTGATTAGCCTGGCTTAAATTTGGTTTGCAATATAACGCCTGAATACCCATTTTCTTCATTAAAGTACGTGTATGACGTCGTCCTATATGATGTCCTTGACGATTCAACAAATCACGCATCATACGACTGCCTGCAAAAGGATATTGCATATGTAATTCATCAATACATCGCATCAGCTTCAGATCTGATGCACTCACAGGTTTTGGGCGATAGTAATAACAACCACGGGAGACTTTCAGCAGCTTAGCTTGCTTAGATACTGAAATCTGAAGTGAGTCGTCGATTAACTTTTGTGGTTGAAGCGGCCCAGTTTCTTCAACACACCTTCTAAAAAATCAATTTCTAATGCCTGCTCACCGATTTTTGCATGTAGTTTTTTTAGATCGATGGGTGGTTCTGTTGGAGCTTTTGATTGATCGAAAGCTTGCGAGGAAGCTGAGATCAATTGATTTTTCCAGTCAATAATTTGGTTTTGATGAACATCAAACTCAGCACTCAATTCAGCAAGTGTTTTTTCTGCTTTAATCGCAGCAAGTGCTACCTTAGCTTTAAAATCATTTGAATGATTTCTTCTTGGTCTACGTGCCATAAAATACTCCATATATTGATGTTTATAACATCATTTGAGGAGCAAAATATCACTTATAGGAGTTGTTCAAATTTACGGATCCATCTCTCTAATGAAGAAATTCTAAAATTAACATAATACACCTTATACAAAATGCCCTTGTAAGCCCTTAATCAAGGGCATTTTTAGTCTCTACTTAACATAAAATTTTGGTGGTGCTTCAAAAAGTATGCTGCCTTTAAATGAAGCCATTATTGATGTAAAAGAAAAGAAGGCTAAATCAAAAGCTTTAAAATGGTTTTCAAGCTTTTTTGAAAAATTACAGCTTCTTCTGAAGCTACGCCTAATTCTATGCCTTATTTTGCAATTATTGCCTTCAATACCTACAGTAAAAAATTTACCAATACTTTGCTTACCATTTTTAAAAGCAGTGATGAAACTGTCCCAATGATCACTTGCAATTCGGGTGTAGTGAATATCTAATTGTTTAAGCTTTGTCTTCAATTGTTAGACTGTAGCTAAATCTCGTTTACCCCAAACATAAGCAACAATTTCACCTGTTTCTCGATGATAGGCGTAAATAAGCCATTGTTTATTCTTTTTATTTCCAACAAAATTCCAGAACTCATCTACTTCGAGAGATTCATAATGACTTTGCTGAGGCTGAATTTCATAGGTTGATTCAGTTAAAGTACGTAAAACTTT
>NZ_VPAF01000039.1:0-4672 GCF_013419345.1 Acinetobacter sp. YH12086 | reverse complement strand
AGTACCAGCGTACGGCCCACAGAATGATGTCACGCTGAAAATGCCGGCCTTTGAATGGGTTCATGTGCAGCTCCATCAGCAAAAGGGGATGATAAGTTTATCACCACCGACTATTTGCAACAGTGCCATCCAGACTCCTTTGCTGAACTGGAAAAATTCCAACTGGTGCCAGCTTTGGTCACCGCATTACAGGCGGAAATTGGTTATCCAGCATCGGTTGAAGAATTGAATGGGGAAGCACCATTCAAGCTCGGTACGTTCTTTATCCGTTTGATGACTACAGGTTTCTGTGAAAGCCTGGGCGATATACCGCTATGGGCTCAAGAACTGGTGATGTCATCCGTCAGCTCCCGTGCGACGGCTAGAGCCTTTTTGTCGCGCTGGAGAGACAGTTCTAAATACTACCCAACCTTCGATACGCTTTCCCAGACCGTGGCGAATGCACTGCGGATCCAGGAGAGGGTCGGGGCCTTTGATCTGGGGCAGCTGCTGGATGTCATGACCTTTGAAGTGATTGAACAAAAGATCATTGTTGATTTGGCCAGTCATATCCCTGCAGCAACCAAAGCTGAACTGGAACATTTCAGAACGATTATTTCTACCCGTCTGGATGGTTATTGGGCTTCCAAACATAAGGATGATGCAACACGCCGTAAATATCGTACTGTCTATACAGCGTTGCAGGCAGCCATTGAGCTGTTTAGCCTGCGACAGCAGTTTGATGCCGGTTTCTATTTCGACTCCAGTGAAGCTTTGTATAAAGCCTACGAGCAGGAGTTGTATCGCTTTGATATGGCCTATCGCCACTACAGTGCTGCTTCTCAACGCGCTCATGTCGATATCCTGAAAAAACTCGATGAAGAAGTGGAAAATTGCTATTCCTACTGGTTTATTGACCACTTGGCACGCAACTGGGGCGAGCGGATTGAAGCTGAGCAACGCTTGAATGTCTGGAAAATGGCAGATATCCCAAATCAGCAGAACTTCTACGATACTCACGTTAGACCCTTACTCAGTTCCGCAACGAAACGCCGTATTGTGGTGATTATCAGTGATGCTTTCCGTTATGAAGCTGCGGTAGAGCTGCGTGATCGTATCAATGAAAAGCGTTATTCTGAAGCGACCTTGTCTTCACAGCTGGGCGTTGTCCCAAGTTACACCACACTTGGCATGGCCTCGTTGTTGCCGCATCAGACTTTGGAGTACAAAGAGGCCGCAGGTGATGATGTTTTAGTAGATGGGCAGTCCAGCAAAGGGACTGCAGCACGATCCAAAATTCTGGCTGCCTATAATGGATTGGCAGTAACCGCTGAAATGGTAAAAGGCTGGTCGCGTGATGAAGGCCGTGAAGCGCTGAAAGATCATGAGCTGATTTACGTTTATCACAACGTGATTGATGCACGCGGTGACAGTGCCTCGACAGAATCAGAAACCTTTATGGCGGTAGAACATGCTATTGAAGAGCTGACCGAACTCAGCCGCAAAATCTTAATGCACTTCAATATTTCTACCCTGTTGATTACAGCCGACCATGGCTTCCTGTTCCAGCAAAGTAAACTGGAATCTGCGGATCGTTCAAGCTTGACTGAAAAACCTGCCAATACATTGAAGAGCAAAAAACGCTATGTGATTGGGCATGGTTTACCAGAGAGCAAGGAAGCCTGGAAAGGCTCAACCCAAGCTACGGCAGGCACATTATCTGCGACTGATTTCTGGATTCCAAAAGGGGCGAACCGTTTCCATTTCGTAGGAGGCTCACGTTTCGTGCATGGCGGCATCATGCCTCAGGAAATTGTGGTACCGGTACTGATGGTAAAACAGCTACGTGGTGAAAAGGCTGGACAGCGGACCAAGCGTAAAGTTGAGGTCATTTCTACCAAATCCACGCTGAAGATGGTCAATAACATCCAGAAGTTTGATTTGATGCAAACCGAAGCTGTCAGTGAGCTGGTCATGCCAGTGACTTTATCCATTGCCATTTATGATGGGGATCTTAAAGTTTCCAGTGAAGAAACTTTGACTTTTGATAGCACTACCGACTCTGTTGCCGATCGGGTCAAACAGGTCAGACTGTCATTGTCTGGCACTGATTTTGACCGTAAGAAAGATTACTTCCTGGTACTGAAAGACAAAGACCTGAATATCGAGATGCAACGCTATAAGGTCACCATTGATTTGGCATTTACCGATGACTTCTTCTAATAACGAATTAACGATAGAGCGTAGCCTACATGGAATCTGCTAACGATAAAGAACTGGATCAGCTGCTGAATGAACACTTTGCTGGGCGGGTGGTACGTAAGGATCTAACTAAACTGATCAAAGAAGGGGCCAATGTCCCTGTCTATGTACTCGAATACCTGCTGGGGATGTACTGTGCCTCGGATGATCCAGAGATCATTGAACAGGGACTACGTAACGTAAAGACCGTACTGGCTGAGAACTACGTCCGACCGGATGAAGCCGAGAAGGTGAAATCCCTGGTCCGTGAACGGGGCAGTTATAAGGTCATTGATCGGGTGACTGTAAAGCTGAATGAGCGTAAAGACAAATACGAAGCATCATTTAGTAATCTTGGCATCAAAGATGCCGAAATCTCGGCAGGCATCGTCAAAGAGTATGAAAAATTACTTGTTGGTGGTATCTGGGTCATTGCTACGCTCAGTTATTATTTTGAAGAAGGACAGACTAGTTCTCCATTTGGCGTGAGCTTACTCAAGCCGATTCAAATGCCGAATATGAATATGGATGAACTTTTCAGTGGCAGAGCAGCATTAAGCACTGATCAGTGGCGCGAGAGTTTAATCCGTTCGATCGGCATGGAACCGGCTTCGTTAAAAGAGGATGTGCAATGGCACCTATTAGCGCGTATGGTTCCGTTCGTTGAAAATAACTATAACGTTTGTGAACTGGGACCACGCGGTACCGGGAAAAGCCATATTTACAAAGAGTGTTCACCGAATAGTATTTTAGTCTCCGGTGGACAAACGACTGTCGCCAACCTGTTCTATAACATGAGTAGCCGCCGTATTGGTCTGGTGGGCTTATGGGATGTGGTAGCTTTTGATGAAGTTGCTGGTATTTCCTTTAAGGACAAAGATGGCGTACAGATCATGAAAGACTACATGGCCTCAGGATCTTTTGCCCGTGGTCGTGAACAGATGGAAGCCTCAGCTTCGATGGTTTTTGTGGGTAATATTAACCAAAGTGTTGAATCCTTGGTGAAGACTAGCCACTTATTGGCTCCTTTTCCTGAAGCCATGATCGATTCAGCATTCTTTGATCGCTTTCATGCCTATATCCCGGGTTGGGAAATTCCGAAAATGCGCCCGGAATTCTTTACCAACCGTTATGGCTTGATCGTTGATTATCTGGCTGAGTTCTTCCGGGAAATGCGTAAGCGTAGTTTTGCGGATGCCATTGAGAAGTACTTTAAGCTAGGGAATAACCTGAATCAGCGTGATGTGATTGCCGTTCGCAAGACGGTTTCTGGATTGATGAAGCTGCTCTACCCACATGGTCAATTTAACAAAGAAGATGTACGGCAATGCCTGGAATATGCGCTGCAGGTGCGCCGTCGGGTCAAAGAACAGCTGAAAAAAATTGGGGGGATGGAATTCTATGATGTGCATTTTAGCTATATCGACAATGACACCCTAGAAGAGCATTTTGTTTCGGTAAAAGAGCAGGGTGGAGGTGGACTTATTCCCGAAGGTCCTGCTAAACCAGGCTTCCTGTATACCATTGGCCTCAGTAATAAGGGCATGCCAGGCTTATACCGCTTAGAACTTCAAGTCACTAAAGGTTCAGGAAAATTGGCGACATCTGGCTTATGGAATTCAAGTAGTGCCAAAGAACAGGTCAAGATTGCTTTTGATTACTTCAAGGCCAATGCATCCCGGATCTCGGGGGGCAGTAAGGTGCTGGAACATGATTTCCACTTACATGTGGTGGAATTACAGAATACCGGCCCGCTCAGCCATCTTGCTCTGCCAAGTTTAGTGGCTTTCGCTTCTGGCCTCTTAGGACGATCGGTACAAAGTCAGATGGTGGTACTGGGTGATATGAGCTTGGGTGGTTCAGTGACACCGGTGGAAAGTATTGCCGAATGTCTGCAAGTTGCTTTTGATGCGGGTGCCAAGAAGGTTGCTTTACCAATGAGTAGTGCGGCAGATATCCCAACGATTCCTGTGGAACTGTTTACCAAGTTCCAGACCAGCTTTTATGCAGATCCGGTGGATGCGGTGTTTAAAGGGTTAGGGGTGGATTAATTTCATATCTGTCTGGAAGAGTTACAGTAGATTGTTTTAAATTCAGTTTCTCAAGTTAAACACCATGTTGTAAAAGCATAATACTGCCTCTTTTAAAGAGCTAGTATTTTAGGGGGGATTACCCTTCATTTTTTTTTGATCAGATATCTGTTGTACTTTGACAGGATTTTGTTGATCTAAATATTTTTGATACCAAACACGCAATGTTTCAGGAGTACAACCGATTTTAGGATCAATAGCTGTGATTGCTGCCCAAGTAGAAGGATAATCTTTTTGGCACTGTTGCAAAGTTAGCGATGAGGCAGCCTTTTGTCTTATTCAAAGGCCTTACATTTCAAAAACTCTGCTTACCAGGCGCATTTCGCCCAGGGGATCACCATAATAAAATGCTGAGGCCTGGC
>NZ_VPAF01000038.1:0-5621 GCF_013419345.1 Acinetobacter sp. YH12086 | reverse complement strand
GAATAATGAGCTGGCGATGACTTACTCTCACATGGGTAACCCCACACTACCATCAGCGCTAAGAGGTTTCACTTCTGAGTTCGGGAAGGGATCAGGTGGTTCACTCTTGCTATTGTCGCCAGCACAACTGTTATGGATACTTGCTTAGTCTAATCTCAGAGCAGTGCTCTTCGTGCTAAGTTTTCTACCAAATGAGTTATTAACAGAAGTACTTGAGTTAATTTAAGGTGTTCATTGTATCTAGCTTTTCAACTAAATCAAGTTTGATTGATTATATGTGAATCAATTGATGCTTGATACAACAACTGTTTGGGTGTTGTATAGTCAAGCCTCACGAGCAATTAGTATTGGTCAGCTTCATGCGTCACCGCACTTCCACATCCAACCTATCAACGTCGTAGTCTTCAACGGCTCTTTAGTGGACATAAAGTCCAAGGGAAATCTTATCTTGAGGTAGGCTTCCCGCTTAGATGCTTTCAGCGGTTATCCCTTCCGAACATAGCTACCCGGCGATGCGACTGGCGTCACAACCGGTACACCAGAGGTTCGTCCACTCTGGTCCTCTCGTACTAGGAGCAGATCCTCTCAAATTTCCAGCGCCCACGGTAGATAGGGACCGAACTGTCTCACGACGTTCTAAACCCAGCTCGCGTACCTCTTTAAATGGCGAACAGCCATACCCTTGGGACCTGCTTCAGCCCCAGGATGAGATGAGCCGACATCGAGGTGCCAAACACCGCCGTCGATATGAACTCTTGGGCGGTATCAGCCTGTTATCCCCAGAGTACCTTTTATCCGTTGAGCGATGGCCCTTCCATACAGAACCACCGGATCACTAAGACCTACTTTCGTACCTGCTCGACTTGTGGGTCTCGCAGTTAAGCGCGCTTTTGCCTTTATACTCTACGCGTGATTTCCGACCACGCTGAGCGCACCTTCGTACTCCTCCGTTACTCTTTAGGAGGAGACCGCCCCAGTCAAACTACCCACCAGACATGGTCCTCGCTCCAGATCATGGAGCAGAGTTAGAACCTCAATATTACCAGGGTGGTATTTCAAGATTAGCTCCACCGAAACTAGCGTCTCGGTTTCAAAGCCTCCCACCTATCCTACACAAGTAAGATCAAAGTTCAATGTCAAGCTGCAGTAAAGGTTCACGGGGTCTTTCCGTCTAGCCGCGGGTACACCGCATCTTCACGGCGATTTCGATTTCACTGAGCCTCTGCTGGAGACAGCGCCCCCATCATTATGCCATTCGTGCAGGTCGGAACTTACCCGACAAGGAATTTCGCTACCTTAGGACCGTTATAGTTACGGCCGCCGTTTACTGGGGCTTCGATCAAGAGCTTCGCTTACGCTAACCCCATCAATTAACCTTCCAGCACCGGGCAGGCATCACACCCTATACGTCCACTTTCGTGTTTGCAGAGTGCTATGTTTTTAATAAACAGTTGCAGGGGCCTGGTTTCTGTGGCTGCTCTCAGCTCAGGAAGCAAGTTCCATCACCAAAAGCAGCGTACCTTCTCCCGAAGTTACGGTACCATTTTGCCTAGTTCCTTCAGCAGAGTTCTCTCAAGCGCTTTGGTCTACTCGACCTGACCACCTGTGTCGGTTTCGGGTACGATTCCAGTGTAACTGAAGCTTAGAGACTTTTCCTGGAAGTATGGTATCAGCCACTTCACTGTACAAGTACAGCTTGCTGTCAGATCTCAGCATAGAGTACCCCGGATTTGCCTAAGATACATGCCTACTTCCTTTCACCTGGACAACCAACGCCAGGCTGACTTAACCTTCTCCGTCCTCTCATCGCATTACACTGAAGTATTGGAATATTAACCAATTTCCCATCGACTACGCCTCTCGGCCTCGCCTTAGGGGTCGACTCACCCAGCCCCGATTAACGTTGGACTGGAACCCTTGGTCTTTCAGCGAACGGGTTTTTCACCCGTTTTGTCGTTACTCACGTCAGCATTCGCACTTCTGATACCTCCAGCAGACTTCTCAATCCACCTTCATCGGCTTACAGAACGCTCCCCTACCACTTACACTAATGTGTAAATCCGCAGCTTCGGCATATAGTTTTAGCCCCGTTACATCTTCCGCGCAGGCCGACTCGACTAGTGAGCTATTACGCTTTCTTTAAAGGGTGGCTGCTTCTAAGCCAACCTCCTAGCTGTCTATGCCTTCCCACATCGTTTCCCACTTAACTATAATTTTGGGGCCTTAGCTGGCGGTCTGGATTGTTTTCCTCTTGACTACGGACGTTAGCACCCGCAGTCTGTCTCCCGGATAGTACTCATTGGTATTCGGAGTTTGCATCGGTTTGGTAAGTCGGGATGACCCCCTAGCCGAAACAGTGCTCTACCCCCAATGGTATTCGTCCGAGGCGCTACCTAAATAGCTTTCGGGGAGAACCAGCTATCACCGAGTTTGATTAGCCTTTCACCCCTATCCACAAGTCATCCCCTGGCTTTTCAACGACAGTGGGTTCGGTCCTCCAGTTAGTGTTACCCAACCTTCAACCTGCTCATGGATAGATCACCCGGTTTCGGGTCTACACCCAGCAACTAAACGCCCTATTAAGACTCGATTTCTCTACGGCTCCCCTAATCGGTTAACCTTGCTACTGAATGTAAGTCGCTGACCCATTATACAAAAGGTACGCAGTCACCAAACAAGTTGGCTCCCACTGCTTGTATGCATGCGGTTTCAGGATCTATTTCACTCCCCTCACAGGGGTTCTTTTCGCCTTTCCCTCACGGTACTGGTTCACTATCGGTCAGTCAGGAGTATTTAGCCTTGGAGGATGGTCCCCCCATATTCAGACAAGGTTTCACGTGCCTCGCCCTACTCGACATCATTATCTAAGCCCTTTCGTGTACAGGACTATCACCTACTATGGTCGCACTTCCCAGAGCGTTCCACTAAAGCTTAGATAACTTAATGGGCTTTTCCCCGTTCGCTCGCCGCTACTGAGGGAATCTCAATTGATTTCTTTTCCTAAGGGTACTGAGATGTTTCACTTCCCCTCGTTCGCCTCATAAACCTATGTATTCAGTTTATGATACCCGCCTTATAGCGGGTGGGTTTCCCCATTCAGAAATCTCCGGATCAAAGGATATTTGCCGCCTCCCCGGAGCTTATCGCAGGCTATTACGTCTTTCATCGCCTCTGACTGCCAAGGCATCCACCACATGCACTTAATTACTTGACTATACAACCCCAAACAGTCGTTTGATCCTACAAGTAGATCAACCAACATTACAGTTTAGAGCTTCGTGAACTTAATCACTGTACAGCTTCAATTAGATTCATATACCAAAACGCTTGATTCAGTTAATTTCGCTAGTAACTCATTTCATTCAACTTTCACAATTGCTTGTTAAGTTAAATCAAACGAGTATGAACAAATTATTTCAACTCAAATATATTCTGTTAATGATTTTTCCAGCCTTCGTCAGGTCAGGAAACTGTGATAAATCACAGAGCTTAATAACAATGAAGCGAATCATACGCCACTTTGTTGCTAAGCTCTATAACCTAAACACTTGATCGCTTAAGGACTAAGCTAACAATCGTTTGATTGTTTATTTTAGCTTCGTTCTTTATACATTCCGAAGGAATGTATGGTGGAGACTAGGAGAGTCGAACTCCTGACCTCCTGCGTGCAAAGCAGGCGCTCTACCAACTAAGCTAAGTCCCCAGCTTATCAATAAGTCAATGTTTCTGATTCTCTGTTTGCTTCCGTATTTTATTCAAATACTTCGTTAGTCAGAATGGTGGGTCTGACAAGACTTGAACTTGTGACCCCACGCTTATCAAGCGTGTGCTCTAACCAACTGAGCTACAGACCCTCAGATACATCGTCATGAAGAACAACTTGTTGTGGATTCTTACCAATCGTCAATCTTTCGTTAAGGAGGTGATCCAGCCGCAGGTTCCCCTACGGCTACCTTGTTACGACTTCACCCCAGTCATCGGCCACACCGTGGTAAGCGTCCTCCTTACGGTTAGACTACCTACTTCTGGTGCAACAAACTCCCATGGTGTGACGGGCGGTGTGTACAAGGCCCGGGAACGTATTCACCGCGGCATTCTGATCCGCGATTACTAGCGATTCCGACTTCATGGAGTCGAGTTGCAGACTCCAATCCGGACTACGATCGGCTTTTTGAGATTAGCATCTCCTCGCGGAGTAGCAACCCTTTGTACCGACCATTGTAGCACGTGTGTAGCCCTGGTCGTAAGGGCCATGATGACTTGACGTCGTCCCCGCCTTCCTCCAGTTTGTCACTGGCAGTATCCTTAAAGTTCCCGGCTTAACCCGATGGCAAATAAGGAAAAGGGTTGCGCTCGTTGCGGGACTTAACCCAACATCTCACGACACGAGCTGACGACAGCCATGCAGCACCTGTATGTAAGTTCCCGAAGGCACCAATCCATCTCTGGAAAGTTCTTACTATGTCAAGACCAGGTAAGGTTCTTCGCGTTGCATCGAATTAAACCACATGCTCCACCGCTTGTGCGGGCCCCCGTCAATTCATTTGAGTTTTAGTCTTGCGACCGTACTCCCCAGGCGGTCTACTTATCGCGTTAGCTGCGCCACTAAAGCCTCAAAGGCCCCAACGGCTAGTAGACATCGTTTACGGCATGGACTACCAGGGTATCTAATCCTGTTTGCTCCCCATGCTTTCGTGCCTCAGCGTCAGTATTAGGCCAGATGGCTGCCTTCGCCATCGGTATTCCTCCAGATCTCTACGCATTTCACCGCTACACCTGGAATTCTACCATCCTCTCCCATACTCTAGCTTCCCAGTATCGAATGCAATTCCCAAGTTAAGCTCGGGGATTTCACATCCGACTTAAAAAGCCGCCTACGCACGCTTTACGCCCAGTAAATCCGATTAACGCTCGCACCCTCTGTATTACCGCGGCTGCTGGCACAGAGTTAGCCGGTGCTTATTCTGCGAGTAACGTCCACTATCTCTAGGTATTAACTAAAGTAGCCTCCTCCTCGCTTAAAGTGCTTTACAACCAAAAGGCCTTCTTCACACACGCGGCATGGCTGGATCAGGGTTCCCCCCATTGTCCAATATTCCCCACTGCTGCCTCCCGTAGGAGTCTGGGCCGTGTCTCAGTCCCAGTGTGGCGGATCATCCTCTCAGACCCGCTACAGATCGTCGCCTTGGTAGGCCTTTACCCCACCAACTAGCTAATCCGACTTAGGCTCATCTATTAGCGCAAGGTCCGAAGATCCCCTGCTTTCTCCCGTAGGACGTATGCGGTATTAGCATCCCTTTCGAAATGTTGTCCCCCACTAATAGGCAGATTCCTAAGCATTACTCACCCGTCCGCCGCTAGAAATCGGTAGCAAGCTACCTATTCCCGCTCGACTTGCATGTGTTAAGCCTGCCGCCAGCGTTCAATCTGAGCCATGATCAAACTCTTCAGTTTAAAATCAATAGTACATATAGTGTACCAATCTTGGCTCATCAATTACTGACAAAAATTTGCTCAAATAAACTTCGAGTAATTTCTACCATCAATCAATGAAAATAATTTCGATCAATCAATCAGTAAAAATCCACACAAGTTGTTCTTCATAATCTCTTAATGATCTT
>NZ_VPAF01000037.1:0-6322 GCF_013419345.1 Acinetobacter sp. YH12086 | reverse complement strand
GCACTTGGTATCAGCCAGTCGAGCGTCAGCGCGCGTGTGAAAGCGCTGGAGGATAACCTTGGTGTCCTGCTATTTGAGCGCCATGCGCGGGGCGTTCGGCTAACAGACGCAGGCAGGCACTTCATGGGGCACTGTTGCAAATAGAGATTTGAGTCGATGATGTTCCCTTTAAAAAGTACTTAGAGACCGAAAACCCTGTTGATTAGACACACTTCACCCTGAGGCTGACCATAATAAAATGACGATGCTTGTCCTTTACGTAGTGCACGCATGACTTCAATACCTTTAATTGTGGCATAAGCCGTCTTCATAGATTTGAATCCTAATGTGGCCCTGATGATCCGCTTTAGCTTGCCATGATCACATTCAATCACGTTATTTTTATACTTAATCTGCCTGTGCTCAAGGTCTGGTGGACATTTACCTTCCCGTTTTAACCGTGATAAAGCACGTCCATATGTGGGTGCTTTATCCGTGTTGATCACTTGTGGAATTTGCCACTTCTTCACATTATTTAAAATTTTTCCAAGAAAACAATAAGCTGAATGGGTATTTCGTCTAGCAGAAAGATAGAAATCAAGAGTATGGCCACGTTGGTCAACTGCACGGTATAGATATGCCCATTTGCCATTCACTTTTACGTAAGTTTCATCCAGATGCCATAAATGTCGATCTGTAGGATTACGCCAATACCAACGTAAACGTTTTTCCATTTCTGGAGCATAACGCTGAACCCAGCGATAAATTGTGGTGTGATCAACATTCACTCCACGTTCGGCCAGCATTTCCTGAAGTTCACGATAGCTGATGCCATATTTACAATACCAACGAACAGCCCAAAGAATGATTTCACCTTGAAAGTGCCGACCGTGGAAGGGATTCATCTGCTGTATCTCGAAATAAATAAGATATTTAGCTTATCATGTCAGCCTATTTGCAACAGTGCCCAACTTGCGACACTAAATTGGGTAGATTGGTTCAATAAAGAGCGTGTACATAGTGCACTAGGTTATGTATCACCTTTTGATTTTGAAGCAATGTACTATGATAAGATTAACCCGTTAGGTCAGGTGGCCTAACTTAAATAAAAAACTCTCCGACAAACCCGGTACGGTTCACCTTTATCTTTGTTTGTGATGAATACATTAGCAAGTTCCCATTTAGGTGCTGCATGAGAGAGAATTGGTAAAGATAGACAGAGTCCTAAGATAAACTTTTTCATTAATTGTCCTATGAAATCTCATAATGATTTGTTAAATCATAACTTAATTTATTGCTGATCTAGCTTAGCTTATAATTAATTTGAATTATTTTTACGTTGTTTGAGAACTTCTAATCCTAAATCCTTCCAAATTTGCCATTTCATATCATTTGGGTCTATTTCAGCAGTTTTAAGCAGAATTCCAAGTAATTCGGCTGGGTCACGCTGATCAAGGTTAGCAATTTCAAAAAGTGCGCCTAATTGAATGAGATGACGTGTACGAGCTTTTCGTTCAGCTTCCTTTTCTGCATTCAGTAATTTTCTGACTGCTATCTTCTGTTTATTCGCTCGATCTATGGCTTTTTCAGCTTTGATCAAGGCATTCAATTTTTTCTCTTGGTCGGGAGTACGGTATTGGATTTGAGCTAATTCTAATAAAAGCTTTTGTGCATCACTGGGATTCTTTAAAGCAGAAATGTAGGTAATTTTTTCAGACAGCCAATCATTATTCATATTCAATTCCTTAATTCATATACCGCAAAAGCACAGGCTCAATACTCAAAGAACGATAACAAAATAATTACGTCCAAGGTACGCAATTTTGTTAAAGTCGTTCTAGAGATTGTCGCCTGTACTTCCATCAAAAAATTGATGGCGCGCTTAGACGTTTCTCAATTTCATTGAGAAACCTAAGCACGTTAGGGACTTCATCCCTAAAACCCTGAAACTTCTTTTTTTCGTTCAATTGAAAATTGAATGAAAAAAAGAAGTACCAAAGCTAGGAGCAACAGCATGCAACTAAAACAGGTATTGGGAAAAATCAAAGATATTAGTTTTGGCGTGATCGCAGCACCGCTAATTATCATCATTATGATGTGGGCTTCGATACTTGATCAAAGAGCGTTTAAAAAAGAACGTAACCGAAAAAAGGAACAGGATAAGACCTAATGGCGATTGCTCGTTTAAGTGTCAAAGTCGGTAAGGCAGGTAAAGCAGCACCGCATGCCGAATATATTGATCGGGATGAAGAAAAAAAGCTGAAACAAGAACAGGCAGAAACCGACCTTGAACATAGTGCCTATGGGAATATGCCGAAATGGGCTGAACATAATCCGATTACCTTTTGGGAAGCAGCCGACCTTTACGAGCGCAAAAATGGCAGTACCTATCGAGAATATGAAATTGCCCTGCCTAGAGAGATGAATGCCAAACAACGTCTAGAACTGGTTGAGGAGTTCATTCAGTCCGAGATCGGCTCAAAATATCCATATCAGTTTGCGATTCATAACCCTAAAGCAATGGACGGCAACGATCAGCCCCACGTGCATCTCATGTTTAATGAACGTCTGCAAGATGGAATCGAACGAGATCCAGAGCAATATTTCAAACGCTATAACAGCAAAAATCCTGAACGTGGCGGAGCTAAAAAAGACAATACAGGCAAGAGTTACCAGGAACGAAAAATTGATATTAAAGACCTACGCCAAAGATGGGCGGATTTATGCAACAGCCATTTAGAAAAACATCAAATTGATAGCCGTATTGATATGCGAAGCTACAAAGAGCAAGGCATAGAGAAAGAACCCGAAAAGAAACTGTTACCAAGCCAAGCCAAAGACCCTGAAATTAGGGAAGCCCTACAACAATCACGTACAGCCTATAAAGAGCTTGAGCGACTAGACTTAGGCGACCCCAAACAAGACCTGAAAGACCTCAAAAACAGCCCAATTTCAGACAAAGAAATTAAACAGGGTATTGAGAGCTTTAAGGCTGATTTTGACAGCTTTAAACAGCTTGCTTTGGAACAGTACAAACAACAGCAGAAATTAGAAAGAGAGCAACAGAAAACAATGAAGTTTAGAGGGATGAGCCGATGACACCTGATGAAAAAAAGCTATATGCACTAATGGCAGTTGCAGAACAACAGCAGAACCTCGTCAATCAGGCCGTTAAAGAGCTTCAAATCACGAAAGAACACATTCAAAGCACTATTGCTGGGCAGACCCACCATACTGTATCAAAATCGCTAAATACGGGCTTACAGGAGGGTACAGCGGAGCTTATTAAGACCGCTAAAGCACTTGGACGCTTGAATAATTCAATTGAATCAGCCCGTGATCAGTTGTCATGGAAGCTCATTACCATTGTTCTAGGCATCTTTGCCATTCTGATGCTTGGTATCATTTGGCTGTTTAGTGTTTATATCAAACCTTTAGGCAATATCCCGCAGATCGAGAGCCTGAGACAGCAAGGCATCCAGTTTGATATTGGAAGTTGTAAAGTTGATGGAGAATCTAAACCGTGTGTCCGAGTGATGAAAAAGCAGTGCGGATATGGAAAAAATGGCGATTTTTGTGTCATAGACCCAAAATAATAAGAATATTTCTTATGCTAAAAGAAAATTCTTACTTAATTTCAATTCTACGAGAGGAAAAGGGGTAATCATGCCATTGATTGAATATTACGGCTTGTTATTTGAATGGCATGACCAAAAAATGGATTTAGTCTACAGAGGGCGTGAAATTACGTTCGAAGAAGTCTGTAGTATTTTCCTTGATCCTGCATTGATGTCTTTTGATGATGTAGGACACTATGACGAACAACGACTAATATCAGTCGGTTTAAGCAATCGTGGTAGACTATTAACAGTGGTTTGGGTTGAACGTGGAGATGTTGCGAGAATAATCACTGCATTTGAACCATCACATCACCAAAAGCGGAGGTACAGCAATGCAAAATGAATTAGAACGCTATAAAAATTTTGATCCTACCAATGCCCCATTGGTTAAACCTAGTTTTGTGAAAAAATTACAGGAACGTCACGCCATCGCTCAAGCAAAGGCTTTTGATGCTGATGTGGTGACATGGTTAGGTTCACAAGATAATGAAACAAAACAACATATTAACGATATGGTTCGCCATATTATGGCATTGAAACGTACTTAATTAGGTATGACCTCCCTTTTTTGTTTTAATGTTTGATTGATTAATTAGAAAGCTCATTTGGTATTCATACCAAATGAGCTTTTACTTTATAGTTTTTGAAGGATACGCCGTGGTTAAGGAAGTTGTTATGTTGAAACATTCAAGTTTGGAAAGAAAAGAGTTCAAGCATGAAGAACTTGCACTAATAAAAAAACTTGATTTCAACGATATTGAGATTATTAAGCCTGATAATCTTGGACAAATCTTAATTTGGACTTCTAAACTTGCTGAATATCATCATGCTCAATTTGTTGAATTTAGTCATAAGTTAGATATTGTTGATGAAATAGAAGAGCGAGAAGAGATTAACAATAAGATTAATTTTTATAGAAAAAGTAGAGTTTTAGAGAATCATATCAAGGATTTCTATCTAAAAAAGCTATTGGATCAAGGAGAAGCGACAGTAAAGGGATATATCAAACATCCGATTAAACAGGATACAAATTACGCTGTAATTTCTTATCACGGATATCATTTTGTTAGTTTTGCTACTCCAGAGATTATTGAAAAATTTCCCTTACATTTTATTGATTTTGTACAAAGTGAAACACCAAAGACATTAGCAGATATACACTCTGATGAAGCTGTACTGCTATCAACGGTTAAGAATTTTATAACGCCCTTTAAAGAACAATATAAAAAAATAAAGAGTAAAAATAAGGAGATCAAAGAACACAATACGGTCGTACATAAAATTTATATAAAAATTAAAAATAAAGAAGCAACTTTGCAAAAGCCAACAGATTCAAAGCCTAAAGAATCTAGCCCCAAATCTGATGAAAAGATTACTTTACCAGTAAAAATGAAGCAGGTAGCTATTCAGCAAAATATAGCTTCACAAGAAAAGTCAATTACTGTGATTAAGAAGCGAAAATTTGCTTTAAATAAGGATAAGTAAATTTGTAATTGTAAATTATAAAGAAAATCCCCCCTAAGCCTTGCAACTTAGAGGGGTTTTCCAGTAAATTCTACGGTACGCAGTTATTTGATGTTAACCCATCGAATAACGAAGATCATAAGGTTTGGCGACCGTTATGATTTCACCAAAGGCTGGTACCTGAACTCTATTTTCACAATAAACAGTGTTTAGATCAAGTCTCAAAATGATAAGTCTTCGTTAATCCGTGTTTTAAATCATCAAATAAGCATCATAGATCGAGCTTTGCCTGCTTCTGCGTGTCCGTTTTAGGGATTGGCATGCGTTGCATGTGGAGGGAATAAGTGTCACTGGTGCAACGTAGCGATAGTCGAAAGGCTAAACCGCTACAGGGGAATCTCACAAAAGCGGAGCGTTAAGAGTAGCTGTATAGGTTGGTTAAGTTGCATGTTGGGGAAACCCTCGCAGAGATACCGCCATACTTCGACAGGGAGCGCGTGGGAGAAGGTGCAAGACCTTTAGTCCTTGTCTGCATAGTCTGCAAAGCTATGTGCGGATACGACCGATATACGTGGCTCCGAAGCCAAAAGAATATGCGGTAAATCGGCAATACTTAAAGGATGTGTCATTTTTTTAAATGACCGCCTTTAGGGAGAGTATTGCCGAAACTCTCTCAACCGTTCACCAAAGCCAAAGCACGAAGTGCGACGCTTGGGTAACGAGTTGAGAAGTTGAGAGCATGTGCTTTTGCTTTTATAGGTTTTTATATTTTTATAGAAGAGCTTTTGAGAAGCTTGTTCTGCTTAGGCTATTATTAAAATCCAATTCTGTTTGTATTAATAATAATGTTATTAGAATATTTTCCTCTGACATCATCGCAAACAGTTGTATAGCTATAATATTCATAGGTTTTTAGAGTACCAATAATATAGCCTCTTTGAAAAATAGGTTCCCATTGATTAGTAAATGGGCTCAAGAAAAGACCTTGTGAACATTCAATCGCTAAATTATTTTTCACTACATTATTTTTAGGATTTGAGTGAACTTCTTTTATAGAAAAATATCTAATATCATTATTATTTGGTGCTGTTTTGATTGAATTTTTGTCTACATATATTTTAGAAATCTCACCTTGAACCGTACCGGGTTTGTCGGAGACCAAGCTTTCTGAGAGAATGTCCCGATGAAAAAAGTAAAATATACCCCTGAAATCAGAGAAAGAGCGGTTCAATTATTGATTGAATCCGAGAAAGATTATC
>NZ_VPAF01000036.1:0-6820 GCF_013419345.1 Acinetobacter sp. YH12086 | reverse complement strand
GCCTAGAACAAGAACGCCAAGCCGAAATACAACGACAGCAAAAACTAGAGCAACAGCAAGCCGAGCGAGCCAACCGTAAAGCATCACAAGACTTAGATCAGGGCGGAATGTACCGATGAGCAACCAAAACGACCTAGATGACCAGCTCTATATTTTACTGGCATCTATGAAAGAGTATCGAGAAGCCATAGCAGACGATAACAAGCGATTAGAAGCGTTTTACAAGGAAGTGGCTAGCGGAGTACTCAATAAGACCGAAAAACACCTAAAAAACGCCAATCAGAAGCAAATAGACGCACTCAACAACAGTATTCGGGAATTAAACAATGCAACCAATCAACTTGACTGGCGATTCATGGCAATCTACGCCAGTGCTTTTGTTAGCTTGCTGATCGTTTTCTTTTTAGCATTATTTTTATATGTGCCGAGCATGGACGAAATCAAACAGCGTAGAGCAGACGTTGCATGGCTAGAACAAAAATACAGCCTAGATATTAAAAATTGCAATGGGAAGTCTTGCGTTCGCATCATGAAAAATGACTGTCACGGAGCGAATAAGGATTATTGTGTGATTGACCCAAAATAATGATTAGACAGTACTTTGCTCGGCTCTTGCCATCACCGAATCAATGACAGCAGTCGCAAAGTTGCCCGACTTTGAAACATGGCTAAAGCCATCTTTCAAAGCATCGAGCGATAGTCATCCAAAAATTTCGGAATGGCTATCCAACTGATGCAGTTCTAAAATATCGTCACCAACAAGCCTATAGATCAAGACTAAATCAGGCTTCACATGACAATCACGACAATTTTTAAACTCTGCACCACCTTTCAAGGGATGATCTAAATACTTTTCAGGCAAAGGATTATTTGCGACTAAACAATCTAATACTTCTGCCCATTCAGCCGTAACCAGTTCTAAATAACGTCTTTTAATATCACGTTTAAAAGAACTGGTTACGATAATCTTACGTTTAGCCATGTGCTTCTTCCGACATAGCTTTAATCGCTTCTTCTACCGTTTCGTACTCGGTGTACTCGCCATTTTCAATCTCTTTTAAAGATTGAAGTAACTTGGCTGCTGCTTTAGGAGTTAAAGCAGGTTCTCGTGCATAGTCAAAAGACAAAGGAATCGCTTTAGTTTTAACGATTTGATTCAAGAACAGTTTGAATGCTTGAGGCATAGTCAAACCATAGTCTTCCAAAATTGGGGTGACTTGTTCTTTTAACTCTGCTTCTAAGCGCATATTGAAATTGACTGCGGACATGATTCCCTCACTCAAAAACCATTAAAGTAAAGATAATATAAGTCATATTCTTTACTTTTTCATTACTTTTGATGTAATAAATGGTTTCTGACAACTGAATTTCGTATAACAGCCATTATGTTAAATAACTTTTAGAAGCTTTAGTACAAGCTTGACAGATTGTCTTATCATTATAAAATAACCTTATTCAAATCATCCTCCCAAGAGTAACGCCAATGAAGTAAGTCATTTTCTCATCATTATTTTTAAACTTTTGATGTGCAAAATAGATTCTACTTGTGGCTATATATTCTTGGTCTCTACTTTATATCCTAAATAATATATTGTTTTTTATAAGTTAATCTTCACTATTTTGCATATCCTCTACATGAGGAATTTTTTATGCAACATGCATGTATTGCTTCAAACTTAAATTTAGAATTTTCTACACAGAAAATGTTTGATCAGCTAAACATTACGCTTTTATCAGGACAGGTTTCTGCATTAATTGGACGTAATGGTTTAGGTAAATCCCTATTGTTCAGAATATTAGATCAAAGCCAAGCTTTAGATATTCATTATAGTGGTCAAGTTTCATGGAATATCCAACATGATTATTTGGCACAATTAGAACGCCTTAATGCTGAAAATATTGCACAAGCATTAGAGGTAGATCATTTACATCATGCTTTTCGGCGTATAGAGAACAATACAGCTAGTTTTGATGATTATGAGTTAGTTGAAAATACCTGGGATTTACCACAAAAATGGCAAAATATACTTGAAAATGCTGACTTACCTACGGATTTGAACTTTCCAACAGAAAAACTGAGTGAAGGACAAAAAACAAAGCTGGCTTTATGTCGTTTGTTTTTAAAAAAGGATCACTATCTACTTTTAGATGAACCAAGCAACCATTTAGACTCAACATCTAGACAATGGTTAATTGAGAGTATTTTGGCACACCCTAGTGGTGTATGCCTGATTAGTCATGATCGCCAATTACTCAATCAAGTCCAACATATTTATGCTTTAACTGAATTAGGCTTACAACACTACAAAGGTAATTATGAGCATTACATTCAACAGCATCAGCTACACATGGATGCATTAACTCAGTCTATTAATAATGAGAAAAAAGAATTAAAGCAGTTAAAACAACGGCAACATGATAGCTTAATGAAAGCGAATAAACGTCAATCTAAAGGCAATGAACTTCGTGATTCTAATTCTCAAGCAAAGATTTTTCTAGATTTCAAAAAGGAAAATGCTGGACAAAGCTTAGGTAAGCTACGTGCCCAACAAACTCGACAAACTGATGATTTGAAAAATAGTCTGATTAATAGGCAGACCATTGTAGAAAAAATCAAAGCTCAGAAGTTTGAATTCCACTTACAGAGTACGAAGCAAGGAGAGATTTTAAGAATTCATGATTTAAAGCTACCCCATACAGCAACAAATAAAATTAATTTTGCATTGAAAGCTGGCGAAAAAATCCATCTTAAAGGTGCTAATGGAATTGGTAAATCAACCTTATTGAAATTGATTTCTACCCATCAACGTGATGATATTTTCTTTAGTGGAACATGTTTGTATTTAGATCAAAACTTTAGTTTATTAAATAATGATTTATCCGTAATCGAAAACCTTGCACTTTATAACTCCAATCTTACTGAAGTTGAGTGGAGAAATTTGTTAGGTCAGTTACGTATTCGTCGTGAAAAAGCTTTATTAAAACTATCAGAACTGAGTGGTGGTGAAAAATTGAAAGTCGCATTATTAGCAATGAGTCACTATCCTGATGGTATTGATTTATTATTGCTTGATGAACCAGAAAATCATTTAGATATTGAGTCTAGAGAGCTTCTATCGCAGGCTATTAGCCAATATCAGGGCGCTGTAATTTTAGTTTCACATGATCATTTTTTTGTTGAACAGTGTGAAATATCTGAAGAGTATTTAATTGAGTAAAATGACATTTTCAAATATATAGATTTATTAGTTCTACTAAAATTAACATAATACACCTTATACGAAATGCTTTATAATTATCCTTATAATTCAACGCTGTAGTTTCTAGTTGATAGCCCGAACATCACTGTTCGGGCTTTTTTAATGATTTGTCACGTTCCACGCCTACTATTTAATCAATGTTTCACAACTTTGATTAGCTCAATTAAATAATTAAAACCTAGATAATAAGAACCGAGCGAGTGTCTACGAGCGATTGAGCATCATCAAAATTTCGCCCTCGCCTTTTCTCTGATTACAAGCTCCCTTTCGATTTTAAACGGTAGGTACAGAGCATCCCGAATGGGTGCGAACTTTGGAGCTTTTGCTTTTCAAAAAGTATGAGCGAAGCGAATACATTACCAATATTTTTGCTTTTAGATTTCACAAATAGGATTACCCAAAAACTGCCCCACGAAGCGAGGAACGAGCTTCAATAGAGTACGAGCTTTAGCGAGTACCTAGGGCAGTTTGCACTCCCCTCTCGAAAGGCTTTTAATTATTTTTAAAGCTTTTAAATGCTTTTAGATAAGCTGAAAACATTGATATTAGAGGACTACAGCTTATATAAGCACACAAATTCTCTTGTATAAGCACACAAATTCTCTTGTATAAGCACACAAATTCTCTTGTATAAGCACACAAATTCTCTTGATTTACACACATAAAATATATAGTGTGTAAATACACATTAATAATAACGTGTATTTAATATGAAGAATGGTTTAGTTGTGAAAGATAATGCATTAATAAACGCCAGTTATAATTTAGAACTAACGGAACAGCGTTTAGTCATGCTTGCAATCATTAATGCAAGGGAATTAGGGCGGGGTATTACGGCAGATAGCAAACTAGAAATACATGCTAGTGACTATGCAAAACTATTTAATGTATCACCTGATGCATCCTACAAAGCCCTGAAAGATGCCGTAAATAATCTATTTAACAGGCAGTTTAGCTATACAGCCGAATATAAAAAAACAGGGAAGGTAGGTATCGTTCGCTCTCGCTGGGTAAGCCGTATTTTTTATGTAGATGATTTGGCATTACTAGAAATTACTTTCGCACCTGATGTAGTTCCTTTAATCACTAGATTAGAAGAACACTTTACAAAATATGAAGCCAAACAAGTTGCACACCTAACCAGTAAGTATGCTACTAGACTTTATGAGTTATTAATCGCTTGGCGTGAAGTTGGTAAAACACCTGTTTTTGAACTACAACAATTACGTAAAAATTTAGGTGTTGAAGATGATGAATATCAACGTATGCACCATTTTAAAAGCCGTGTATTAGAAACTGCCATTACTCAAATCAATGAACATACAGACATAAAAGCCACTTATGAGCAACACAAGAAAGGGCGTACAATTACTGGGTTTTCATTCAAGTTTAAGCAGAAACAACAACCGAAAAAATTAGATTCTAAGCGTGACCCAAACACACCTGACTTTTTTATCAAAATGACCGATGCACAACGCCATTTATTTGCAAAAAAAATGTCAGAAATGCCTGAAATGGGGAAATATTCACAAGGTACAGAAAGCTACCAACAATTTGCTATTCGTATCGCTGATATGCTTTTAGAGCCTGAAAAATTCAGAGAGCTTTATCCAATTTTAGAAAAATCAGGATTTCAGCCATGATTAAATTAAATAACCTATCAACCGATCTAAAGCATGTGACCGTTGAATACCTCGACATCGTAAATTATGAAATTGCGAGGGAAAATATATGCGGTTATATCTTCCTATTATCCCGACTATCCAAAGATGCCGAACCCACCGAAAAAATGCAGATGGAAAGCAAAATACAGAACTTAATTTACTATCGGGATAATTTACAAATCGAGGACAAGGACAATATTCAAAAGGTTTTAAATACGCTCATTCCAGAGTATCAAGCCGAACAAA
Organism: Acinetobacter sp. YH12086; assembly: GCF_013419345.1. NCBI lineage: Bacteria > Pseudomonadati > Pseudomonadota > Gammaproteobacteria > Moraxellales > Moraxellaceae > Acinetobacter > Acinetobacter sp. YH12086. Next base: position 1,650 of record NZ_VPAF01000036.1, on the reverse strand, counting down.
ACAACCAAACAGCTAAGAAAAATTAGGCTTCAATATCGGGCAAATCAAAAAGCTGTCGATCTCTATTTTCTGTTAAATATTCGTTGAGTTCAGCGAGTATTTTTTCTTTATTGGCTTCATTTGCCTGCATTTTCTTAATCAAGTAAGAACCGAGCAAAATTTTACGCCTAGTATCATCCTTGCGCTCCTGTTCTTTCTTTTTGGTACGTTCTCTTGCTTCAATAGCCTGTTTCTGTGCTTTTAACTGTTTCAGCTTCTCTAACTGGGCTTCAATTTTCTTTTCGATATTTTCAGCAGATTTAGTCATAACGGTTAATTTCGGAATATAGAAAACCACTCAAGCATAAGACCCTATGAATTGAAATTCAAGCGGGTAATATGCTATCGTGTTTTTCATGAAATGCGCACTTACGACTTGAATTTCATTCAAGTCAAAAGATGCGTAAGGGGGACACCCCTTAACCCCAAAAGCAAAAGCAAGAGCGGTAAAGCAAATGAAGAAATACAATATTGATGAACAGCATATTTTTATATGCTCAAACTGTGGGAATGAATTTTTATACAAATTACCTAAAATTCTTATAGAGCAAATGAATGGAGTATCCATTCAAACTATTAGAAAAGAATGCCCGAAATGTAATCAATACGTGGATGCCACAAGGAAAATTTAATGGCGATTTACCACTGTACAACCAAAACCGTTAACCGCAGTTCGGGAAGAACTGCCGTTGCATCTATGGCTTATCGTGCAGGGGAAAAACTCAAAGATGAACGAACAGGACTAACCCACGATTTTACGAGAAAGGATGGTGTCGCCCATAGCGAAATTGTGTCTAACCTTGATATAGAAATAGACCGTAGCGAATTGTGGAACTTGGCGGAACAGTCCGAAAACCGCAAAGATGCTCGAACTGCTAGAGAATGGGTCATTGCCCTACCTGATGAATTAGACGCTGATCAACGTAAGGACTTGGCAAAAGAGTTTGCTCAATCACTTGTTGATCGCTATGGCGTGATCGCAGATTTAGCCATTCACGAACCCAGCAAAGGCGGAAATGATAAAAACCATCACGCCCATATCATGCTGACCACCCGAAAAGCTGAATTAGACCCTGACAATAAACTCACTTTGACGACAAAAACCGATATTGAGTTAAGTAATGCCAAACGCAAAAGCCTAAATATGGGAACAACCCAAGACGACATCAAACAGATTCGGGAAACATGGGCGGACTTAGCCAATCACGCACTGGAGCGAGCAGGCTACCGAGAAAAAATAGACCACCGCAGCTATGCCGATCAGAACAATGGACTACAAGCCACCATTCATGAGGGGACTTCGGTCACTCAACTCCGTAGACAAGGCATAGACACCGAAATCAGCCGTTATAACGACCATGTGAAGCAACACAACGCCCAACACCTCAAACAACAGCAACAGCGCACAGACAGCGTTTTACAGCGTGGTTTAAACCGTGCCGAGCAAGGCTTCGAGCAATGGCAGAAAAACCAAGAAGCTAAACGCCTAGAACAAGAACGCCAAGCCGAAATACAACGACAGCAAAAACTAGAGCAACAGCAAGCCGAGCGAGCCAACCGTAAAGCATCACAAGACTTAGATCAGGGCGGAATGTACCGATGAGCAACCAA
>NZ_VPAF01000035.1:0-6880 GCF_013419345.1 Acinetobacter sp. YH12086 | reverse complement strand
GGCGCAATCTACAAAGCTGAGTTTGAGCAGATCAAGCGTGAGAATCGTATTTGCAAAGTTCCGCATGATCCAAATTTACCCGTTTATACATCGTGGGATTTGGGGATTCTTGATCCTACTGCAATTTGGTTCTTCCAGATCTACGGCAAAGAAAAGCGCGCTATTGATCACTATGAAGCAAACAATGAGCCACTGGCGCATTACGCTCGAATTCTTGATGAGAAAGCACAGAAGTTTGGTTATCGCTATGAAAAACACTTTGCACCACATGATATTGCAGCACGTGACTTATCAAGCGGTGTAAGCCGTGAGCAAACAATGGCAACACTTGGCTATCGAATGAATAAAGGTGCAAGGCTTGGTGTTGAAGATCGTATTGAGGCAACTCGCCAATTCTTAAAAGACTGTTGGTTTGATGCTGAGAAATGCAAACACGGTATTCGGGCATTGCAGAACTATCGTCGTGAGTTCAACGATAAATTAGATCAATTTAAAGCAACGCCAGTGCATGACTGGGCTTCACATAGCTCTGATGCATTTGGTGAAGGTGCTTTAAATATTAATAAGATGTGTGAGCCAACTAAAACAGCACCACCTCCGCCACCGCCGCGACAGAATTCTTGGATGGGATAATGGAAAAGCAAGATAAAGATTTACTCACTGAGATCATTAAATTTCGTGATGATGCGCAGGATTACTGGCAACCTATCTATGATCAAGGACTTGAAGACAAGCGCTTTGTAACACTGAAGGGTGAGCAATGGGATAAAAAGGCGCTTGAACAACGTAAAGCACAAGGTAAACCAACGCTTGAAATTAATCTTGTCCGCACCTATGTGCAGCAGCAGATTAATACAATGCGTCAGAACCGACCACAGGCTAAAGTTGTACCGGTTGATAGTGGTGCTGATCCTGAAACAGCAAAAGTATTGGAAGGCCTGATCAAAGACGTTGAAGAAGCTTCAAACTTTGAGAATGCTCTAGATATTGCAGCAGCTAATCAGGTGCATGCTGCGGTTGGTTTTTATCGAATTACGACTGACTACATCAATGAGAAGTCATTCAATCAAGAGCCACAATTCAAATCTATTGAAAACCCTCAAGCTGTTCTAATTGATCCACTATCAAGGTCCTTAGATGGATCCGATATGACCAAGGCTTTAGTTTGTGAGTGGGTCGATAAAGATCAGATCGCAAAAGATTACGGTGATGATGCTGTCTCAGATTTTGAGATGGATAAATCAGAAGAGTGGACAAATACAGACGACAATACTGTTTGTATCGCTGAATACTTCTACAAAGATGAAGTGAAAGACACACTCTTGATGCTTGAAGATGGTTCAACTGAGTTTAAGTCTGTTTTGCTTAAGCAATGGACGGAAGATGACTTAAAACAACTCACAGTGAATGAGCGTGAAACCACACGCACCGAAATCAAATGGGCCAAAGTATCAGGTGTTAAGATTTTGGAAACTGGTGTCTTCCCAGGTGAATACATTCCAATCTTTCCTGTTTATGGTGAAGTGACTTGGGTTGAAAATAAGCGCCATGTTTTTTCATTGGTTCATTTTGCAAAAGATGCACAGCGACTATTCAATTATTGGAAGTCCACCGAAGCGCATATCTTGCAGAAAAACCAAGATGAAATGACGATTGTAGATGATCGTGGTATTGCTGGTTTTGAAGAGTGGCAGAATCCATCGGGTGCAGCTTACCTTCGATTCAAGGCAACTGATGACAATGGCAATCAGATTCCATACCCGACCAAGTTGGGCGCAGCAGCTCCACCAGTGGGTATTCTGAATGCATCGGAAAATGCCAAGACGCTTATCCCTGATATTCTAAATATGCATGCTCCACAAATGGGGCAAGATGTTAATCAACAATCAGGTGTTGCAATCGGTTTGCTGCAGCGTCAATCAGATACAGCGCAATTTCACTTTCAAGACAACTTAAACAAAACGATTCGTCATTCAGCGCGAGTATTGGTTGGTTTATTCCCAATTCTTTATGACACTGAAATGGTGCGTCGGATTGTTGGTGCGGATGGTGATAGTGAGCTTGTACGTTTGAATGCTGTACCACAAACACCTGATGAGCAGACACGTGCAATTAACGGCATTCTGAACGATATGTCGATTGGTCGTTTTGATATTCGCATGGACACTGGCCCAAGTTTCAATACGCAGCGTGAACAGTCATTCGCATTGATGATGCAGCTTGTACAAAGCAACCCGGCACTATTCAATTTAGTTGCTGACCTGATTGTGATTAATTCACCATTACTGAATGCGAAAGAAATTGCTGAACGTGTGAAAATGCTTGTACCAGCTCAAGCACTTGGTAAAGACAAGATTGATCCTGAGCAAGCCAAAGCGCAAATTGCACAACTTGACCAGCTTGTACAGAAAATGACAGCCGACTTAGAAGCATTACAAGGTCAATTGAATGACAAGAATGCTGAGCGCAATGTGGAAATCTTCAAGGCTGAATTACAAGCTCAGAAGGATATTCAGGTTGCACAGATTAATGCTGCAAGCCGTGCAGATGTTCAAGAGCTTCGAGGTGTTGTGGATCTAATTAAACAAAATATAAATTGGCAAAACACACCGCCAAATTGGACAGAACAAGGCGAGGGTGTAGACAGTTACGCTCCAAGCCAGCCGATTTTACCGCAGTCTGATGGATTTGAGCCGCCACCAGATATGACGCAAACAAGCTTACAAGACCCTGCCGCTGAGCAGGGTTTTTTAATGCCTGAAGAAAGTGCTCAAGAACAATTCGCTCCTGAAATTAGCCAATTCGGGGAAAGCGCTACGGCTGAAAACAGTGGAATACCACTATTGGAGAACTTAGATGGATCCGAACAATTCTGAAACTCACGACAACGTTGAAACCGCCGCAACGGAAAATACAGGTGCTGAAAGTCAAGAGATTAAAGAATGGGGTGAAGGCAAAGAAGGTGTTGAAACACAGGTAAAAGAGGAAACTCAAGAGCCTGAAAAAGCAGAACCTGAGAAGCCGAAGAAAAATCGCGCTCAAGAACGTATTGAGCAGTTAGCGCGTGAAAACGCTGAACTCAAGCGCTGGCGTTCAGAGCAAGAAACAAAAGCAAAAGTTTCAGAAATCAAACGTCCTGTGATCGATGATTTTGAAGACTTCGGGAAGTATGAAGAAGCACTTGAGCAATATCACATTGATAAAGCTGAAGAACGTGTACTTGCCAAGCTTGATGAGCGTGAAAGCAGCAAATCGCAAGAAGCCAAACAAGTTGAAATGCAAACAGCAATTGCTGAACTAGAAGAACAAGGTATTGATTTTAATACCTATGCTCAGAAGGCAGAAGCTTTGCCACAGCTACCAATTCAGCTTGATCAGTTTGGCTTATCAGCTGTAGACACATTGAAGCTTGCTAAAGATTTGCTGGACGATGAAGACACCTACATTGCTCTCTCGCAGATGAACCAAGTTCAGGCAGCAATGAAGATCGGCCAGATCATCGAAAGCAAAAAGACTAAAACCCCGCCTTCTGTCAGTAAAGCTCCAAAACCAATCAATCCAGTAAAAGCGAATGCTCCAGCTGCACGAAGCACTGAAAGCATGTCTGATAACGAATTTTTAAAATCAAGAGGCTTGTAAAACATGGCTAATAAAGTATTAACACATTCAATGATTGCTAAAGAAGCTGCAGCAATGCTTCTAGAGAAATCAGTATTTATTCGCTCAATCAGTCGTGAGCGTGAAAAAGATATCCGCAAAGAAGTGGATGGCTACAAAAAAGGTGGAAAGGTGACTATTCGTATTCCGCCTGTTCCTGTAGTGACTGATGGTAATGTCTTAAATAAAGATGATCAGAATATTAACGCTCAAGAGCAAGAAGTTGTGCTGCAGGTGGATACTCACAAGCACGTTGGTTTGCAGTTCGGTGTATATGAGCGTGAGCTTGATTTGGCGAACTACAAAGAGCGCTTTTTAAAGCCAGCGGTTAACTCGCTTGCCGCAGTTGTTGATGCAGACATCCTAAAAAAGGCGATTCTCACTGTAAATAATTTTACGCTTTATGGTGCGAGTGAGCCTCATCCGTTGGCACCGTTTGGCCGTGCGCGTTCTGCACTGAATCGTGCTTTATCGCCTGATTCAGATCGTAAGGTTATTATTTCAAGTGATTTTTCCAACGACATCGTGGATACAAGCGGAACCTTATTTAACCCAAATGCTGAAATTGCCAAACAGTACAAAGAAGGCTATGTGGGGCGTGCTCGTGGTTTTGACTTCTTTGAATCTGAGCATATTTGGTCACTTACAGTTGGTCAGGTTGCAGGCATGACTGTGAATGGCGCAGGCCAAAAAGGTGGTTTACTTGCTGTAACAGGTCTCACAAATGGTGATGTGATTGAAGCGGGACAGGTATTTACTATTCCTGGTGTTTATATGCTTCACCCACTTACACGCCAACCAACCAGCCATTTGATGCAGTTTGTTGTACTTGAAAAAGTAACCGCGGGTGGCGCCACTGCAGCCCTGAAAATTTACCCAGAAATCACACCTGATCAAGTGGCAACGGTTCGCCAAGCAAATGCGACAGTGAATGAAAGCCCAGCAACAGGAGCTGTACTTAATTTTATCGGTGCGGAAGGTGATTTGATTGAACAAGCATTAGCTTATGATCCACATGCATTTGCAGCAGCATTCGTGCCTATTGGTGTGATTCCAAGTGCCGAAGGTTATATGTTCAAGTCGGATGCTTTTGCATTAACTGTTCAAACTGGTGGTGATATCCAAACTCTGACTACAGACACCCGTCTTGATGTCTTGTATGGCTTTGCCACAGTGCGCGGTAACCATGCTTCGCGTATTGGCAAGATTCGCGCTTAAGTTAATAAACCCATGACAACACATGCCCCTTAATTGGGGCGTTGTCATTTTTTGGAGTAAGGAAATGACTCAAGAATACCCAAAGATGCTGTACGTCGGTGACAGCGAACAATACTCATGTCGTGCTGTACAAGATTCAGAAGAAGAACAGCAATATCGTGATATGGGCTTCATGGATTACGTTGATTTGCCCAATCCTGAGCCGGAAGTCGAAGAAGTCGCAATGGGTGAAACACCACATGGTTTTGTGACTACTGAGCAATTTGATGCTGTGGCAGAGCGTTTGGCAAATGCTGAAGCTGAAATTCAACAATTGAAAGGCGCAGCACAACAAGTCGGTGATGTGATTCAACCGCAAGGCGCAGATTACAACGCACTCACCAAAGAAGAATTGCAAACCTTAATCGTTGAGCAAGGTAAAACATTCAAAGCAAATGACACAAAAGCGGAATTAATCGCAATTTTGGAATCTTAATAATGAACGTCAGCAAACTTATTGAACTATCACTTAAGCAATTGGGGGTGCTTGCAGCAGGTGAAAATGCCGAAGCGAATGAGATTGCTGACGCAGTTGATTCCTTGCGTGGCTTGCTTGCACAGTGGGCCACGGAACGTCTTTTCATTTATAAAGTGCAGCCGGTTACTGTAGATTTACACGGTGCTGGCACATATACGCTAAATGAAACGATTCAATCTCTATCAGATCACGCCAAGCTTGATGATGCAGATATCTTGATGATTCGTGACTTAAATAACACAGGCACATATATTCCAGTTGTCTACACCGAGCAGCAACCTTACTGGAAATTCCAAGTATTAGAAGATGCGAAAAAATTAGAAATTAACGCTTATGTGCTGCCGACTCAACTTGAATCATTCGATGAAATTGAGCTGCCTACAAAATACGAACGACCATTAATTTTAAGTCTTGCGTTAGAAATTGCACCAATGTTTGGTGTAGAGCCAAGCGCACTCTTGATCCGTAATCAAGCAAGCGCAATTGATCTTCTTAAGCGCAGCAATTCAACGCCATTTTATGTCAATAATGATTTACCGATAGGGCTTTAATATGATGTCAGTTGATCTTCCAATTGTCGGGCCGTCATATCATTTAAAAGATTGGTCGATTGACTGCCAGCGCACATTAAATTTATATCCTCAGGCTGTAGAAAGCGGTACCGCGCCACAAGTTTCAGCACTACTACCGACTGAAGGTCTAACCAAGTTATTTGAATTTGTCGGTGAGTCGCAGCAATACGCAGCTCAAGTTCGTGGCTTGTATGCGCTTAATGATCGTGTTTTGGTTGTTGTATCAATGCGCTTGGTTGTTATTCAAAACGGCGTGTGGCGTGATATTGGCTATATGCGTGGACTTGATAAAGTCACCTTTGCTGATAACGGCCTTGAAGTGTTTATGACCGGTAATGATGAGTATGGGTTTACAGGTCATGTCTACAATATTGCAGATGATTCACTAACTGAAATTTTAGTGGATGATGGCTCAACTGAAGATGGTAATGGATTCTTTGGGGCATCAACTGTCACTTTCTTGGATGCACGTTTCATCTGGACTGTGCCAAACACAGGGCAGATTCAATGGTCGGGATTGCTAACGCATGAAACTGATGCGCTGAGCTATGCTACAGCCGAAAGCCGAAGCGATAATTTAATCCGAGTAATTGCAAACAATGGCATGCTTTGGTTGATTGGCGAAAAGACAACAGAAGTTTGGATTTCCACAGGCGATAAAGATGCACCTTTTGTGCGGCAATCGGGTGCATATATGCCTACTGGCTGTATTGCAAAAGACAGCATTGTTGAGTTTGGATCGAGCTTGATTTGGTTATCTCAAACAGACTTTGGTGCCAACCAAGTGGTGATGACGCAAGGCTATCAAACAGTCCGTATTAGTAATCACGCACTTGAGTCTGCATTAGCACGATATGAAAGCACCGAAGATGCCTATGCGTGGTCATATCAACGTGAAGGGCATGCCTTTTACGTG
>NZ_VPAF01000034.1:0-7328 GCF_013419345.1 Acinetobacter sp. YH12086 | reverse complement strand
TAACACTCATATCAAATACAACAGAGCGAGCATTTTCAGAGACACGATCAAACAAAGCTTTTGTACCGCCTTCAACTTTGAAAGCTTCGATAATTTCAGGTTGTTCAACAGCAACGATTTCTAGTTTTGCATTCATCCGTAAATCTCCTCTGCCATATCCTCAGCAACATAAGTAGCTTGCTGTTCAGATTCTTTTAAAAACTGTTCTTCACACCAATCCACAATCAACACATTCAACGCACGCAACTGCTCAGGAAGTAAGATAAATTCATTGCCTTCTTTAGTTGCCACAGCATCAGTTTTCATTACAGTTACCAGTGTGTTTTCAATTGCTTTAAAAGCAGGGATATCAATTTCATGGCAGTTTTGTGGATCTGAATCACCAACTGCAAAACCTTGTGTGCACTCAAGTAATGGCATGCAGCATTCGATAGACGCATCACTGATAAAGTCGAAGCGATACTGAAGCGTGAATTCAACCTTGCCGTCATGAATAGCAATGTCTTCAGCCACTTCAAAATCAGGGAAGACAGGAGCAAGGATTAAGGTGTTAGCTTTGATGTTCATTGATCACCTCGCAAAATCGCAGCGTTAATATTTTGAATATCCACCTGATCGATGTATGCATTTACTTCAATGCCATCTTTGGAAACGCTCATTGGTTCCATATAGCGAATTGACTCACCATCAAGCCCATATTCAACAAATACTTCGTAATCACCGATAGTGATTAGCGCAGGGCATTGTTCAGCACAAAATTTAAGTTTTTGCTTAAGCTTTACTTCGCCTGTAACGACAACTTGATTGTCATCAATCGGTGCGGTAGTAGAGGCAGGTGATATTGAAAATGCACCGACAATGAATGCTGCAAGTGCAAGAGCACTACCAGCAAACTTGATTTGTTTCTTGTTACTATCCATAATGGTCCCCGTAGTTTGCAAAGCACATCGAAGGTTGAAAGGGTCGGTGTGCTTTTTTTGTGGTTACGAGAAAAAGATTAACCTTAGTTAATAAAAAGGTCAACAGGAAAATTAACAAAAGTTCATAATATTATTAACTGACTAATTAACTGTGCTTTAATAGACAAAAGAAAACCCACACAAGGTGGGTTGTTTGGAGTTTGTTATGGATAAGAATCAAGAATTAGAACGCGGAATTATTCCAGCTGGAACACGCATTAAATTATATGAAGGCTCAATCACACTCTTAGAGGATGCTGTTGTAGATGCAAACCAAGAGTGGATTGATAAGGCCATTCAGGATCAGCAGGACTATTTTAACGGAATGGGCGTTGTTTGCTGCCCAAAACCTGAAACCACCCTTTCTGGGAAAACGGGTGGCAAGTTAGGCGGAAAAAATAATAACTGGATGTATTAATCGAATGAGAATGCGACAACATCAGATAAACGTATCTGAATAGTTCCTTCACTATGTAATAAATGAAGGAAAACCTGACTTAATTGGTCTGGGAATGCATTAATGTCACCATCCTTCTCAAATTGCTCAATATGAGGCTCTCTTGGCTTCTTTATAGACTCTACATAGAGCTCAGAATATATACTGTTTGCGGGATATGCATAGTACTCTTCCGCTGAGAGTATTGTGCCTCTCAATGATGTTCCATTGAAATATAATGTTATATCGCTCCTCTCTTCTCTAGGTGTTGACTCTTCCGATATCATCACTTGAGCTAAAAGAGCATTAGTCCTGGTGTTTCTCAAAGCTATTCTCCACCCGATCCAAGAGCCGCTCGGGTATGCGGCTTTATTTTCTAAAACTTTCTATGCAAACCAACAACCTTGCCCACCAGTCGGCAGTCCTCAGTCAACTTAATGATTTGCTCAGGCCAATTTGGATTAAGTGGTTGTAAGTATTTATCACCACCCTCAATGATTAATTTTTTAAATGTAGCCTCAGTTTCTCCACTGCAAGCAATAATAACTAGGTCGTCGGTCTGCAAGTCGAAAGTCTGAATATCTGGGTTTACATAAATACGATCACCCGGCTTAAAGTCTGGCTTCATTGAATTACCAACCACCACCAAGCCATAACCATTCTTTCCACACTCTTTGATGGGTGGTAGGTACTCATCGATTTCCGCATCTCTAAGCACAGTCTCAATAGGCGTAAATGACCCCGCAGCAACCCATGAAATAACAGGAACGGGGCGACCTTCGATTTGAATCTTATTTGATAGATCAACATTGTTGTCGAGTTTTTCCGACGACCCTCTGCCTGCCAAAAGCCAGTCATCAGTCACACCCAAATAGTCCGCAATTAATTTCAGTTTCGCGGCTTTTGGCTCGCTTTCACCGTGAAACCATTTCCCCGCAGCAACATTTGACACGCCTGCCGCGCGAGCTAGATCCGCAGGCTTCAGGCCTTTTTCATTTAATTTTTGTTGAAGGCGCACATGGAATGACATAGGTAAATCCAGTAATTTAATTCATTAACTAATGTTAATGCATAGTGTTGAAACAGTGGTTAACATGTGGTAACTTTGGTTAATTAACTATGGTTAAGTTTATTAATATGAAAACACATGACCTCATGAAGCATTTTGGTTGCAAAACCAAAAAGGAGCTTTCTCAAAAAACCGGCTTCTCAGGTGTCACTTTATGGAAGTGGGAAAAGTATGGCATCCCACCGCGCACACAAGCGACCTTCGAAGTCCAAACCAATGGCAAATTAAAGGCTGATTTACAGCCTCTAGCAGTTTAAGGAGTTGCTGTGAACAAAGTATCAATTGAACCATCTGCAAGCGCCAGAAATAGCATTTCTCGGATTTTGCAGGCGCTTGCAAATAGCAAGCAAAGCGAATTGGCCGAGCAGCTAGGTGTTGACCCGAGCACTCTTTCAAGAATGAAAACAGAGAAGAAAAACAACGACTTGACGGAAATTGAAACTTTTTGCGAGTTGTTGAGTTGTCTTGGTTTAAAGATCGTGCCGAAGGAATATCAAAGCATTGATAAATCACGAGTTGAAGCATTGCTTGTGATGTCGAAGAGCTGGATGAACCGAATTGAATCTGTGGATGATTTATTCCATGACGAGATTAGCGTTCAGAGAGAAAAATTAGGGTACTAAAAAACCGCTTCCTGCGCGAACAGGAAAGCGGTTAGTCATTCATTAATAGGAACCAATGAACATGAAAATATTAACAGAAATTGAGCTAAACCGAAAGGTTTGGTTATTCCAAAAAGCGGTTATGGCTTATTCCAAAAATCGCACACTTGAGAACGCTCAAGCGCTCGCTACAGCAAAGCTACAACTTATTAAATTTGCAGGGGAGGTTGAATGAATACAAGCATCCCCATGATTAAGTTAATCGAAGCTATGAATGATCAACCAATCGCGTTTAACAAACATTACGTTTTTATTGGGTGTGGTATCAATGGTGCACTCATGCTTTCGCAATTAGTTTACTGGACTTCTCGTGCTAAAAATTCGGAAGGTTGGATCTATAAGGATCATCATGACTGGACGATGGAAACCGGGCTGACTCGAAAAGAGCAACATACAGCTCGAAAAGTATTGAAAGATCTAGGTTTTATTTCTGAGAAGAAGCATGGAGTTCCACCTCGCGTGTACTTCCGTGTTGAGCGTGAAAATCTCTATAAATCACTCATTGAATACTCTGAAAGCCTTGATACGTCTAAATTGTGCCATACGGAACAATTGAATGTGCCATACGGAACAATTGAATGTGCCGAAACGCACAATTATATGTGCCATACGGAACAATTGAATGTGCCATACGGAACAATTGAATGTGCCGAAACGCACAATTATATGTGCCATACGGAACAATTGAATGTGCCATACGGAACAATTGAATGTGCCGAAACGCACAATTATATGTGCCATACGGAACAATTGAATGTGCCATACGGCACACCTAATTCAGAGAATACTACAGAGAATACTACAGATATTAATTTAGGTGCTGCTGCACCCAAAGCACAAAAATTCTCTGCTAAAAAATTCTTAATCGAAAACGGTGTATCTGAAAAAACAGCTCAAGAGTTTATTGATCTGAAAAACAAGAAACGTAAAACCATCACTGACCGTTCTCTAAAAATCATTTTCAACCAAGCGACCGAAGCACAACTCACCAATGAGCGTGTATTCCAGATTATCGTTTTACGCGGATGGGAGTCGTTCAAAGCTGCATGGAATTGGGCTGAGACGAATGCTGAGCTGGAGCAGCTAGAGAACCCACAGGTGAAGGGGCAAGCTCAAGAGCAAGCACCACCTGTATTCAAAGGAGTCAAACGCACATTCAAGGGGATGAACAATGACTGAGTTATTTTCAATTCCTACAGAACAAGCAGTTCTATGTTCATTTATGGATTTCTCTGAATTGGGTGACAGCATTGAGCAGATGGACGTTGCTGATTTTCATGCAACCCGCCATCAAATCATTTTCAACCACATCAAGTCACAGCACTTGAAGGGTGAAGGGCACGATGCGATCGTTATTTGGGAGAAAATCCGCTCAAACTTCAACGAATCATCACAAATCGATGAAACCTACATCATGGAATTATCAAGCGCTATGGCGCTTCCTAGATTGCTTCCAACGCATATCAAAACACTGAAGGATTTATCTTCACGAAGAAAAATTGCGGAGTTGGGCAAACAGGTTTCGGTTATCGCTGGGGATACAACGGGCTACACGGCTGAATCGGCAATTGAGCGAGTTCAATCCCTCGCATCTGGGTTGGATAGCACTGTGCAGGCTCAAGGCACGTTCAAGATTGCTGATGTGGCAAAACGTGTTGTATCGAATGTGATTGATCGTCACCAAAAGCTACACGATGGAATTGATCCTGATGAAAATATTTTGAAGACTGGATTTATTGAGCTGGATAACAAGTTGGATCGCATTGACCCAACCGACCTGATCATTATCGGGGCACGTCCATCAATGGGTAAAACTACTTTTGCTCAAAACATCTTCCTGAATTTATCAGTAAACCAAGGCAAAACAGTTTTGTTCATGAGTGGAGAGATGTCATCTGAGCAAATCACAGAACGCTTAATTTCATGCCTTGGGCAAATTCCTTTGAAGTCCGTTCGTTCGGCGCGTTTTGACTCTGATGGTGCAGGCTGTATCTACAAAGCTACTGAAATCCTGAATAAGTGCTCGATCTACATCAACGACAAGTCACAACCAAGTTTGGCAGACATTAGACGCGAAGCTCGAAAAGTTAAGCAAAGCACACTTGGAAAACTAGATGCGATAGTTATTGATTACTTGCAAATCATGACACCGCCTGAGAAGTCAGGAAACAAGGTTCAGGAAATTGGGGATATATCGAATGGTCTTAAGAAGATTGCTAAGGACTTTGGATGCCCTGTATTTGCCTTGTCTCAGCTAAACCGCTCTTTAGAGAACAGACCAAATAAGCGACCAGTGATGTCAGATATTCGTGAGTCAGGCGCTATTGAGCAAGATGCAGACATCATCATGTTTATTTATCGGGATGAAGTCTACAACAAGGATTCAAAAGAAGCGGGTACTGCAGAAATCATTATTGGTAAAGCTCGAAATGGATCTACTGGAACCGTCCGCCTTGCGACGGATTTAGGTCGAGCAACATTTACGGATTTAAGCCCTGAGTTCTATCAGGATCAGCGTGTAGGAGGTGGGGTGTGAGCGTAATTTCTGAATACAAAGACTCAAGCGGTTTTACAGCTTATCCAAAACCACTTACTGATCATGCGTTTGCTGGATTGAATAAGCAGGAAAATATCGACTTCAAAATATGGCTTGGCTTGATTGGTGAAAATGAGATTGAAATTGCAGCCGATCAGAAGCTTGAAATTTATTTTGTTGAAGCATTCAAAGAGCAAAAAAAAGAACACTGCAAAAACATGAATCCTGCTCAAAAAGTCTCTCACATTAGTTTTTGGTTTTTACAGGCTGAAGCAGATCGAGTGTGTGCAGGTTTAAGACATGGGTGTGAGTTCTGGCAGTTAGTTGATTGGGTGCCAACTCAAGAGGAATTCAACAAGACATTCCTAGCAACCGAATCACTGGAGCTTGAATATGCGCCACCAATGAAGCCAGCGACAAAGCTAAAGGTAGAAAAGCAGACCAAAGCAAAGTCAAATCCGGTTCGCGATGAATGGACTTTGGATTTATTTGGAGGTGTGGCATGAGCAAACCTAAAAAAAGAGTTCTCTTTGAAGACCAAATCAGTTTGATGTTGTTTGCTTGCTATGCGACTCAACCGTTTTCAGTCGCAGATGTGCAAGAGGCAGTTTTTGATTTCCATCGAGCAACAGTCTACAGCTTGCTAAATGAGCATGTGAAAGCGGGATATTTAGAGCGTGTCTCATCGAGTCATTATCAAGCAACTCAATACGCTAAAGACATCATGAATGTTAAAGGGGAAGCGGCATGAACATAACAATCGAACAAATGCGGGAAATTGTGGATGGTGCGCCTGGAAACTCACAGGTTGTTATACCTTGCCTAGATGGTGTGATGTATTTCGCTCAAAGAAAGGATGGTAAGTGGTTTCGATACAGCGACAGCTATCAAAAGTGGCTTGAATATTGGGGTAAGTGTGACCCGATGGATTTAGCTATCAAGCTTGACGCAATTCGCGCAGCCATAGCCGACCACGACCGCACTGATCGTGTATCAGACATTCGGAATCATATTGCGCCGACGACGAGGGTGATTGAGGGATGAGTGATTTTGAAAAGTGGTTTGAGGATCAAGACTTCTACACAAACATGCGATTCATCCATGGTGACAAGCTGTTTGATAAGGATGGTGATGTTTATCGAGTGTTGCCGGTGCATATTGCTTTTGAGTCATGGTTTGCGAGTGCCTGCACTTCAATCGATCATATTCATCGCCTGCAAAGAGAGCGTGATCAACTGAAAACCCAGCTCAATAACATGGAGGCTTGTTATATCGAGAAGAAAAAACGTGTGGAGTTGCTGGAATCCAATATTAAAAATCTTGTGGTGCAGCTTTCAAATAATTACGAGGTTGCAGAGAATGAATACAAGAAAAATGCTGATTCATATTATTCGGGAAAATGTGATGCTTTTGATCTAGCTGAGCAATTAGCTTGCTTGGCTTTGCGAGGTGATAGTGACCAGCATCTCACTCGCTGAATACCATAAACAATACGCGCACAAGACCAAACCCAAGTCAGGGCGCAGCAAATTTAACGCTCAGCGCATTGAAAAGGATGGAATGAAGTTCGATAGCGTCAAAGAGTACAAGCGCTATATCGAGCTTACAGCGCGAATGCAGAGGGGTGAAATTTCAGAGTTACGGTGTCAGGTCAAATTTGTCTTGG
>NZ_VPAF01000033.1:0-8157 GCF_013419345.1 Acinetobacter sp. YH12086 | reverse complement strand
GCTTACGCGCCTGCGCAATGGCTGCGTCTGGCGCCAGATACCGGCCTCCATCGGAGAAACTGTCCGAGGTTATGTTGACGATGCCGAAAATGATGAGCGATTTATTCATGGGGGCTTCTATAATAATCTCTGTACACGACAAAAATAGATAACTCATTGAAATAATGTCACAATAATTGTTTTCTAACGACGAATACTATGACACATCTCAATGAGTTATATCTTATCTTAAACAAATCTCTAAAATGGAACAAGTCACATTTAAAGTGCTTTGCGCTCATCATGCTTGTGATTATTTTAAAGCAAACATGTAATCTTTCTTCTGCATCTAAAGCCTTGCCCATCAAGTGTTTACCACAATCATTTTATCGACGTATGCAGCGCTTCTTTGCAGGTCAGTATTTTGATTATCGTCAAATTTCTCAGTTGATTTTCAATATGTTTTCATTCGACCAAGTGCAACTGACTTTAGATAGAACCAATTGGAAATGGGGAAAACGAAATATTAATATCCTGATGCTCGCAATCGTTTATCGTGGAATAGCGATACCTATCCTTTGGACATTGCTTAATAAACGTGGAAATTCAGATACGAAAGAGCGTATTGCTTTGATTCAACGCTTTATAGCCATTTTTGGTAAAGACCGTATTGTGAATGTGTTCGCAGACAGAGAGTTTATCGGTGAGCAGTGGTTTACATGGTTAATTGAACAAGACATCAACTTCTGCATTCGTGTTAAAAAAACTTCATTGTCACCAATCATTTAGGAAAGAATCATAAAATTAGTGATTTATTTCGCCATCTTAAAGTTGGTCAAATTGAATGTCGTAAACGACGGATTTTGGTTGGTCGGGTGAAACTATATATAAGTGCACTACAGTTAGAAAATGGAGAGCTTTTACTCGTCGTTTCTCCTCAGTTTAATGCCAATGCTATTCAGGATTATGCATTACGCTGGGAAATTGAAACCTTATTCAGTTGTCTCAAAGGACGCGGGTTTAATCTTGAAAATACGCGCTTGACAGACCCTAGACGAGTGAAAAAATTGATTGCGGTGTTAGCTATAAGCTTCTGTTGGTGTTACTTAACGGGTGAATGGCAACATAATCAAAAAAAAGCGATAAAAATAAAGAAGCATGGACGACTCTCAATGAGTTTATTTCGCTATGGTTTAGACTATGTTCAAATGGCGATTCAGCGTTTAATTGGTTTTGGGAAAAAAGAAGAGTTTAAGGAAATTTTGGCAATTTTAAGAAAGCAGAATCCTGATAGGATAAGGGTTCTGTGAAATTTGTCGTGTACAGAGTATAATAATAATAATCGAGCATGAGTCTCATACGGATGCTCGGGTCGAAAGGGAATCCCCAGGCGAGTAACCTGTTTGCGGTGATCCATTAGCTGCAGGAGCAGAAGAGCATACATCTGGAAGCAAAGCCAGGAAAGCGGCCTATGGAGCTGTGCGGCAGCGCTCAGTAGGCAATTTTTCAAAATATTGTTAAGCCTTTTCTGAGCATGGTATTTTTCATGGTATTACCAATTAGCAGGAAAATAAGCCATTGAATATAAAAGATAAAAATGTCTTGTTTACAATAAAGTGGGAGTAGTAATTTCGTTACTTTGTTTAGAATTTCTTCAGAAATATTTCTTAATAAATCGTGTTTTTCAACAAGCGTAAAATTACTTTCTAAAATCTCTTGTTGTTTAGCTCGAGTTTGGGTATAAGCCCCATAATAAAATTGACGAGGATCTTTAAGCACGTACCAATCTTTCATTTGGATTACAGTACGGCCCTTATCGTAAAGATCAAATTCAGGCTGCCATAAAGGTTTGTAATGAAAATTAATTTCTTCCTGAATATCGTAGGTCGCTTCTTGATAACGTGAAGCTGGTTTATCACCAAATCTTTTTTCAATATAAGCATAAGTATTTCTTAAAGGCTTAACTGAAGATGTTTTAATATCAATTTGCATATAAATCTTCCTGATTTTTTAATAAAGACTAGAGTTTTTATTCTCTAATACCGGCCTGTCCAAATCGCCACTTCATGCGGTCATATTCAATCTTTGCAAAATCATCCGTACTTAGGTGCTGTACTTGATGGTGTGCGCAGAATTCTTCAAAAGCCTTGACTGGCATAATCATTTCTACAGCTAACTCTGGATGGGGTCGTTTGCGGGAGGGGGCGGAATCCTACGCTAAGGCTTTGGCCAGCGATATTCTCCGGTGAGATTGATGTGTTCCCATCCGAGCGGCGAAACATGGGCCAAGAGATCGGGCGATAGCAGCTTTCCATCGCGTTTCTGGTTTGCAACGACCTCGCCGAGCTTCATGGTGTTCCAGAAGATGATGATGGCGGCGAGCAGATTCATGCCGGCGATGCGGTAATGCTGGCCTTCGGCGGAACGGTCGCGGATTTCACCGCGGCGGTGGAAGCTGATTGCCCGCTTCAGCGCATGATGAGCTTCGCCTTTGTTGAGCCCGATCTGGGCACGCCGTTGGAGTTCGGCATCCAGAATCCAGTCGATCATGAACAGGGTGCGCTCGACGCGACCGACTTCCCGCAGGGCTGTCGCGAGCTCGTTCTGCCGCGGATAGGAGGCGAGTTTCCGCAGAATCTGGCTTGGCGCGACGGTCCCGGCAGCAATGGTGGCGGCGATGCGCAGGATGTCGGGCCAATTGCGCTCGATCATGGCTTGGTTGACCTTTCCGCCGATCAACGCTCGCAGGTGCGCCGGGGCGGCCGACGGATTGAACGCGTAGAGCCGTTTGGATGGCAGGTCGCGGATGCGCGGAGCGAACCGGTAGCCGAGAATGGCACATGCGGCAAAGACGTGATCGGTGAAGCCGCCCGTGTCGGTGAACTGCTCGCGGATATGGCGTCCAGCATCGTTCATCAGCAGGCCATCGAGGATGTAAGGCGCTTCGCTTGCCGTTGCAGGAATCACCTGGGTTGCGAACGGCGCATATTGGTCGGAGACGTGGCTATAGGCTTTCAGGCCCGGGGTATTGCCATATTTCGCGTTGACCAGGTTCATGGCCTCACCTTGCTCTGTAGCGACGAAGAACTGTCCGTCGCTCGAAGCCGACGTGCCCATGCCCCAGAACCGGGCCATGGGTAACGCTGCCTGTGCCTCGACCACCATGGCCAGCGCCCGGTCATAGGCTTCGCCCTCGACATGCCACCGTCCAATGCGGATCAATTCCCAGAAGGTGTGGGTGTTTGTCGCATCCGCCATTTTGCGCAAGCCGAGGTTGATCCCTTCCGCCAAGATAACGTTCATTAGCCCGATCCGGTCAGCGCAGGGTGCTCCTGTGCGCAGATGGGTGAACGCTTCGGTGAAGCCGGTCGCCGCATCCACCTCCAGCAGGAGATCGGTGATGCGCGTGGGCGGGATCTGCTTGTAGAGATCGAGCACCAGATCTTCGGCGCCTGTCGGCGCGGCGGCTTCGAGTTTCTCGATATGCAGAACGCCGTTTTCAATCGACCCGCCCGGGATCGTGCCTGCGCGAGCGGCACGGCCAAGCTCGCGCAACCGCATGTCGAGGCGAGCTTGCCGGTCTGCCAGCCATTCCTCCGGCCGCAATGGCACAGCGAGACGACCGCCTTCCGCGATGGATTGTGCCGGAACGAGTGCGTGTTTCAGATCGCCATAGCGCCGGGACCTAGTAAGCCAGACATCTCCGGAGCGGAACGCATCGCGCAGATGGAACAGCACCGCGATCTCCCATAGGCGAGCGTCGCCAGCCCTCTGGGCCCGAAGGTGGCGATGCCATTTCGAGCTGGGCCGCAAGAAGCTGGTCATCGCGGCATCGTTCAAACCGGTACGAAGGGCCGTCACCGCTTCCAGAAGCGGCAGTGCAACGGGCGCAGCTCGCAGATCGAGCAGGCGCAACATGCGTGGAGCGTATCGGCGGAAGCGGTGATAACCGTCGAGCACATGATTGAGCGGATCGTCGGCCATGGTGGCGGTCAGCCTGGTTGCCATTGCAACAAGGGTTTTTAAGCCGTCCCACCCTGACCCACTCGCGATGACATCGCCCAGCGGCTGGCCATCATCCTGTGCATCGACCAGGGCGCCCCCGATCTCGGCGAAGGATTTCAGGGTGTCACGCACCACCCCCGCTTCGTCTGCGACCTTTGCATGGCAAATACGCTCCGAAGCACGGTAGAGACGGCCGACGATCCGGTCGTGGGTTTCGACCACTGCGTCGGCCAACATCGCCTGCCATTCCGAGACGCAAACAGCCAAGATCGCAAGCCGCCTGTCCTCCGGGAGATCGCGCATGCCGTCGGCATAATACCGTTCACCCTGCCTGCGCAGACGAGTCACCCGATGGGCAGGAACGCCGGCAAGCAGATCCTCGGGGAGATCGATGCGTTGCAGATATTCGAGCCGGTCGAGCAGCCGGTTGGCCGACGAAGAGTTCGAGCCAGGCTCGAACTGGCGCAGCCACACAAAACGGGTCACCCGATCATCAGCCGTCTCCTCGAGCAATGCCAGCAACTGTTCTCGGATCGACATAGGCAGCCGACTGGCGATCCTCGTCTCGATGCGTCGCTCGGCATCGACGAGAGCCGCGGCACAAAGCCGCTCGATCGTGGATGTCGCGGGAAGGACAGTGCGGGTGCGTCGGCACTCGGCTACGAAGCGACGGGCGATATCCTCGTTCGACACCGCCATCTCGGCTTCTCGGAACAACCATTCCTTCAGCTCGCTCGCACCACGTCCGGAGAAGGTGCGGAAGCCGTAGAGCCCCCGTAACTCGGCAAGATGCTCGTGCCGTGTTTCCTCGCGGGCAGCATAGTCTACGAGATCGTCGGCACCCAGGCCAAGCTGCGCTCCGATAAATTCGATGACCTCTGCAGGGATCAGTTCGCCTGGAGCCAGCACCCGGCCGGGATAGCGCAGGACACACAATTGCAGGGCGAAGCCGAACCTGTTGTGAGCGCGCCGACGCAGCCTGATATGCCCAAGGTCTTCATCACTCAGCGTATAGTGCTTGAGCAAATCCGTCTGTGAAGTCGGCAAGCGCAACAGCGCGTCTTTCTGCCGATCGGTTAGAGTGACGCGACGCGGCATACATGTTCCTTTTTCAAAATCTGATAGCGTTCAAGACGCTTTGTTTATGAAGCTGGTTGAGATACATTTCCAGAGGTCAATGCAATCGTGGCCGAAGCGCCGCCTCAAACCAACGTTTGTGATACATGCTGATCGGATATGCCCGCGTCTCCAAAGCCGATGGCTCGCAGTCTCTCGACCTGCAGCACGACGCCTTGCGCGCCGCAGGTGTCGAACGTGTTAATGGCCATTGACATCGAACGGGACAATATCTATGATGATCTTGCTTCCGGCGGTCGTGATGATCGCCCTGGCTTGACTGCCTGCCTCAAGTCATTGCGTGACGGCGATGTGCTGGTGGTCTGGAAGCTCGATCGCCTCGGACGATCGCTTGCCCATCTGGTCAACACGGTGAAGGAGCTGTCAGACCGCAAGATCGGCCTGCGGGTTCTGACTGGAAAGGGCGCTCAGATCGACACCACGACTGCGTCCGGTCGCATGGTGTTCGGAATCTTCGCCACCTTGGCCGAGTTCGAGCGGGATCTGATCCGAGAGCGCACCATGGCGGGTCTCGCCTCCGCGAGAGCGCGCGGTCGCAAGGGCGGACGAAAATTCGCGCTCACCAAAGCTCAGGTGCGTCTCGCGCAAGCCGCCATGGCCCAGCGCGATACTTCAGTTTCCGATCTCTGCAAGGAACTCGGCATCGAGCGCGTCACTCTCTACCGATATGTCGGTCCCAAAGGCGAGCTCAGAGACCATGGAAAGCATGTTCTCGGACTTACGTAGCAACTCGTTTCTTTTCGCAGGTTGAGCCACCTCCGCGCTTCATCAGAAAACTGAAGGAACCTCCATTGAATCGAACTAATATTTTTTTTGGTGAATCGCATTCTGACTGGTTGCCTGTCAGAGGCGGAGAATCTGGTGATTTTGTTTTTCGACGTGGTGACGGGCATGCCTTCGCGAAAATCGCACCTGCTTCCCGCCGCGGTGAGCTCGCTGGAGAGCGTGACCGCCTCATTTGGCTCAAAGGTCGAGGTGTGGCTTGCCCCGAGGTGATCAACTGGCAGGAGGAACAGGAGGGTGCATGCTTGGTGATAACGGCAATTCCGGGAGTACCGGCGGCTGATCTGTCTGGAGCGGATTTGCTCAAAGCGTGGCCGTCAATGGGGCAGCAACTTGGCGCTGTTCACAGCCTATCGGTTGATCAATGTCCGTTTGAGCGCAGGCTGTCGCGAATGTTCGGACGCGCCGTTGATGTGGTGTCCCGCAATGCCGTCAATCCCGACTTCTTACCGGACGAGGACAAGAGTACGCCGCAGCTCGATCTTTTGGCTCGTGTCGAACGAGAGCTACCGGTGCGGCTCGACCAAGAGCGCACCGATATGGTTGTTTGCCATGGTGATCCCTGCATGCCGAACTTCATGGTGGACCCTAAAACTCTTCAATGCACGGGTCTGATCGACCTTGGGCGGCTCGGAACAGCAGATCGCTATGCCGATTTGGCACTCATGATTGCTAACGCCGAAGAGAACTGGGCAGCGCCAGATGAAGCAGAGCGCGCCTTCGCTGTCCTATTCAATGTATTGGGGATCGAAGCCCCCGACCGCGAACGCCTTGCCTTCTATCTGCGATTGGACCCTCTGACTTGGGGTTGATGTTCATGCCGCCTGTTTTTCCTGCTCATTGGCACGTTTCGCAACCTGTTCTCATTGCGGACACCTTTTCCAGCCTCGTTTGGAAAGTTTCATTGCCAGACGGGACTCCTGCAATCGTCAAGGGATTGAAACCTATAGAAGACATTGCTGATGAACTGCGCGGGGCCGACTATCTGGTATGGCGCAATGGGAGGGGAGCAGTCCGGTTGCTCGGTCGTGAGAACAATCTGATGTTGCTCGAATATGCCGGGGAGCGAATGCTCTCTCACATCGTTGCCGAGCACGGCGACTACCAGGCGACCGAAATTGCAGCGGAACTAATGGCGAAGCTGTATGCCGCATCTGAGGAACCCCTGCCTTCTGCCCTTCTCCCGATCCGGGATCGCTTTGCAGCTTTGTTTCAGCGGGCGCGCGATGATCAAAACGCAGGTTGTCAAACTGACTACGTCCACGCGGCGATTATAGCCGATCAAATGATGAGCAATGCCTCGGAACTGCGTGGGCTACATGGCGATCTGCATCATGAAAACATCATGTTCTCCAGTCGCGGCTGGCTGGTGATAGATCCCGTCGGTCTGGTCGGTGAAGTGGGCTTTGGCGCCGCCAATATGTTCTACGATCCGGCTGACAGAGACGACCTTTGTCTCGATCCTAGACGCATTGCACAGATGGCGGACGCATTCTCTCGTGCGCTGGACGTCGATCCGCGTCGCCTGCTCGACCAGGCGTACGCTTATGGGTGCCTTTCCGCAGCTTGGAACGCGGATGGAGAAGAGGAGCAACGCGATCTAGCTATCGCGGCCGCGATCAAGCAGGTGCGACAGACGTCATACTAGATATCAAGCGACTTCTCCTATCCCCTGGGAACACATCAATCTTACCGGAGAATATCGTTGGCCAAAGCCTTAGCGTAGGATTTCGCCCTCTCCCGCAAACGACCCCTGGATCACCTATCGAAAATTCAAATTCGATATATTTGTCACGCTGAGTCCCTGTAACATGAATAAAGCAAGGAGGCTGTTCTACATTGAGTTGCTGCATACCAAAATCCTCATATTCTCCATAAGATTATTGCAACTTGCATGCCAATTTTATTTATTATTATTTTTCAAATATTTATGATTTTCTCTTTTTTATTTCATACAATGTTCTTTATCAAATTCTTAAGTCACAATGTATGACTTAAGAAAATTCTCAAGTGTTTTATATTTTCTCAGTTGTATAAGCACTTATAGATGATCAAAAAAAAAAGAAGCCAAAGCTTCTTTTTTTGATTTTCCAACTCGCATTGATAGCCCCTATAATTCAATCAACTGAACCGTACCGGGTTTGTCGGAGAGTTTTTTATTTAAGTTAGGCCACCTGACCTAACGGGTTAATCTTATCATAGTACATTGCTTCAAAATCAAAAGGTGATACATAACCTAGTGCACTATGTACA
>NZ_VPAF01000032.1:0-9027 GCF_013419345.1 Acinetobacter sp. YH12086 | reverse complement strand
GATGACGCAAGGCTATCAAACAGTCCGTATTAGTAATCACGCACTTGAGTCTGCATTAGCACGATATGAAAGCACCGAAGATGCCTATGCGTGGTCATATCAACGTGAAGGGCATGCCTTTTACGTGATTTCATTCCCAACAGATCGTAAAACATGGTGTTATGACGCATCAACTCAAATGTGGCACGAGCGTAGTTGGTATAACGCTGACAATTCAAGCCACGAACACCACCGAGCATACTGCCACTGTTACTTCAAAGGGCAGCACTTAGTTGGAGATCGTGAATTTCCATACATTTACAAACTTGATGCTGATGCTGAAACCGATAATGGTGCTGTAATTATTCGCGAGCGCACAACACCATGTGTAAGCCCGCAAGGCAGTCGCTTGATCTTTGATGAGGTGGAATTGATCTGCCAAGTTGGGCAAGACAATAACACCAAGCCAACCGTAATGCTTGATTGGTCGGATGATCGTGGAAAAACATGGTCCAATGATCGAATAACCGAAATAGCTAATGATATTGGCGCAATTGGTGAATATGAGAAACGCGTAATTTTCCGTCGTCTAGGCCAATCTTTTGGTCGCGTATTTCGGGTTCGTATGACGGATGCAGGGCGATTAATTATTCTTGGCGCAAAGGCAAAAATACGATGACAGTTAAAGTACCCAAGGTTACACAGGTACCAATGCAACAACCAATTTCGCAAAATAATTATATGCACCCTGTTTGGGTGCTTTTTTTTGAGTCATTGGCGAAAGTTGCGAATGAAAACGCTGTGTTTTCGATGCAAAAAATTAGTGGTGATATTGATCAGGTTGGTGATGAGGTTTTACAGATCAGTACCGATCTTACCGACATGAACGCATTAATTGCCGCTATCAACGCAAGTCTTCTTGGGGTTGATTCAAACATCTTAAATTTACAAAGTGCTGTGTCTCAACTTCAAAACCAATTACAAGCCCTAACGGTGCGAGTAGAAGCATTGGAGAATGCACCATGATCACAGTAATGCGTGAACACTGGGTCGACTGTATTGATGAGTTGATGCCGCTGTGTATTGAAGTTCACAACATTGATGAGCAGCAAACCTACGGATTGGAGCTTGATTTTGATCGAGACTTATATATTGAGTCCGAGGAAGTAAATCAACTTCATTGTTTGGTGATGCGTGAAAACGGAAAGGTTATTGGTTTTCATTGGATTACGATCAATCCTTTGGCTCGATTCAAAGGAAAAACACAAGCATGTACCGATGTGATTTTTGTTCTACCAAAGTACCGCCGATATTCAAATTTACTCATTCAATGTAGTGAGCGATATATCAAAGAGCAAGGTTGTTATATGTGGGCTTTGGCCACACTAGATGACTGCTATCGTGGCGCAGTGTGGGAGCGTAAAGGCTTCAAAAAAGCTGAAACTATCTTTATGAAAAAGGTGTGATATGTCAAAAGTCATTGGCTCTATTACCGGAGCAAACAAGCAGGCAAAAGCTGCAACTCAAGCAGCAAATACACAATACAAAGCATCACAAGAATCAAACGCCCTACAAAAAGAAATGTTTGATGAGGTGCGTGCTGATCAAAAACCATATATGCAAGCAGGAACTCAAGCCCTTGGTGGTTTATTAGGTTTAGCTGGGCTTAATGGCGCTGATACATCTCAATTATTGCAGCAAGATCCAAGTTATCAATTTCGTTTAAATCAAGGTCTTGATAGTGTTCAATCGGGTGCTGCAGCTCAAGGTGGCTTGCTAAGTGGTGCTACTCAAAAAGCTCTAAATAATTACGGTCAAAACTTTGCAAGCCAAGAGTACGGCAATGCCTACAACCGCCTTTCAAGCCTTGTGGGTATGGGGCAAAACGCAGCAGCGGGTGTTGGCAATGCAGGTATGCAAACAGCTCAAGCGGTGGCGAATAACACCATGGCAGGGGCGAATGCTGTGGCTGCAGGACAGGTTGCTGCAGGCAACCGAACAGCTAATAATTTTAGCGCCATGTTAGGTCTTGGTAAAACAGTAGCGGGCTTTATGGGCGGCGGAATGATTTAAGGGTGGTGATATGCTAGATCCAAGTATTATTATGCGCGGCGCAGAACGCGCACAGTTGCAACAGCAACAAAATATGGAGGCTCTAGGCGAGCTTGGTGGGAGCTTTGGAAAATTGGTTTTAGGTCGTCGCGTCAACCAGATGCAGCAACTTAAGCCTGAGGAGCGTCAAGCTTTTGCAAATAACTCAATTTTCTCCACACAGTTAAACGCTCAACTAAAAGCGGATGCTGCAGCTCAAGAAAAAGCAATGTATGACCGCTTAAAAACGGAAGCTGAAATTGCAAAAACTGGCAGCGAGGCGTACAAAAACAACCAACAGGGCGGCGGCTATGCTTTAGATAATTCGGGCAAAAAATTAGGTGCTATTCAGGGTGCATTTCAGCAAGCATCATTGACTGGTGATAAAGCTCAGGTACTACTTGGCCTAAATGCTTTAGTGCGCACAGGCATAATGAGTCCTGAAGATTATCAAAGCCAAGCAGCGATTGTAAATGCCATGACACCAGACGAACTAAAACAGTATGCAGGCGGTATCAATTTTGCGAATGCTAAAGATCCAGCAGCGCTTCAATATCAATCTGCCGATAATGCTGCTGACAATGCACAGTCTGATAAAAATAGCCAAAGAACATATAATGCTTCGATTTATTCAACAGACACGGCAGCGAGTACAGCTGATAAAAACCGTGCGCAGCAGCAAAGTCAGTTTGATGCAAATTTATATGTTCAGCAAAACAAGCCTTTGGACTACTTTACTGCTGCAGATGGTACTCGATACGCTGTTTATGCAAACGGGCAGGGTATTCCTGTTTCGGGTCCGAGTGGTGAGCCAGTTAAAGCTCAACAAGCAGGTGCGATGAATTCTACGATTCAAGGTGCGATTTTAGACACCGACGATAAAATATCATCAACCAAGAATGCTATTACAAACTTAAAGGATGCTCTTAAATACAGCGAAAAGGCATACGATGGTGTTGGTGCTACACAGCGAGCAATCGTACGCGGACTTATTGGTGAAGATGAGCGTGCAACCGCAACAACAATGCTTGATAACGTCGTAACTGGTAATGCTTTAGAGATGCTAAAAGCCACGTTTGGTGGTTCGCCAACAGAAGGTGAACGAGCTATCTTGCTTCAATTGCAAGGTTCGGCGAACCTGCCGAGAGCGCAGCGCGAGGCTGTTTACAGTCGAGCAATTCAAATGGCTGAGGCTCGACTTGCTTCTAATCAACAAAAAGCAGCTGATTTGCGTAGTGGCACGTATTTTTCGCAACAGCAACAAGGTATCCCGTATGCGAATGCGGGGCAGCAGCAGTTATCCAGTACATTCAGCTTATTTGATTAATTTGTATGCTATATTTCCCCTCATAACAATGGGGGGAATATAGTGAAAAAATTGATTTTGACTTTCGGGTTGCTAGCTTCAGGTTTTAGCTTTGGGGCGGATTGGGTTTATGTGATTTCAGCCAAAAGCGGTGATCAATTTTTTTTAGATGCGGATTACTACAAGTACAATTTCAAGAATCAGACGACAGATGTGTGGGTGAGATCTGACTCAAAGACAGGGCTTGGTGAAAAATTAGCTGAAGTTTTAAATACACAGCCTACTGAAAGAATGTACACAAACTCCAAAGCATTGGTTAGGTTTGCTTGCGAGAGTGGAATGTCAAAAACGCTGGCTATTACCAAGTATGACTCAAACGGTGTGGTTTTAAAATCTACGTCAAAAGCAGATGCTGATTTCTCATTGGTATTCCCAGATTCTATTGATGAGGCTTTATTAGAGGTGGCGTGCAAGTCAAGAGGCAAAGGCCTTGCGCTCCCAAAGTACAAGCCTGAATTTGTTGATTTGGAAAAACTCGGATACAAAGCACCCTAGGGTGCTTTTTTTACACCCAAGGAAAAGTTATGGCGAAGCTATCTCAATTACAGCAAGCGTATGCAAACCCCAATATGCGCAAAATGTTGAATCTTATTGCAAGTTCTGAGGGTGTGAAACACGGGTACAACACACTTTTCGGTAATCAGCAATTCAATAATCTGGGCGCTCACCCAAATGTCCGTAAAGCATTTAAACAAACTGATGGTGCAACCAACTACACCACAGCAGCAGGGCGCTACCAATTTCTAAACAGTACTTGGAATAATCTCGCTAAACAGTACGGTTTTCGTGATTTCTCACCACGATCACAAGACTTGGGTGCTGTAGCATTGATTGCTCAGCGTGGTGCTTTGGATGATGTGTTGAATGGCAGATGGGAGTCTGCAATTGGGAAACTTGGCAAAGAGTGGGCATCATTACCAAGCTCAACATATAAACAAGGAAAGCGGTCTTGGGATTTTGTGAACAAGCATCTTGGGTCGAATATTCAGCCACAACAAGGCCCGAATTTTGTTGACCTGAAAGCACTTGGCTACAAGCCGCAAGCCACCCAACAATCACAGCCGAGTTTTGTGGATTTAAAGGCGCTTGGATATCAAGGTAATTCACAACAAAACACTCAACCACAATTTGTGGATTTAAAAGCACTTGGCTATAAGGGGTAAACCATGTCTAGCGCAGAACTTAAAGCATTTATTGATAAAGCACAGTCCAGTGGTATGTCGGACATTAATATTTATCTTGCAATGATGGACAGCCCTAAATTTTCAAAAGGAATTAAAAAAGGCAATGATATGGGGATGACAAATCGCCAAATTGCCGCAGGGCTCGGCCTAAATATTCCCGAACATCGTGCAGTAAATCCAAAACTAGAAGCGGAAAAAGCACAAGCCAAAGAAGCTGGTAAGACTAAATCATGGGAATCTGCATTACTTGGTGCGTCTGACTTGGGGGCGGGCGTTGTACAAGGTTTTTCATACGCTGCGGATAAAATAAGCGAAGGTGTGAATAAGGTTGCAGGAACTAAGCTAGACACCAAATCTTATGATCGTTTCACCAAAGGGCGCAAAGACATTGAAAACTTTCACGAGTTGCGCCGTCAAGAGAATGGACAGGGTTTTGATGGTTGGCGTTTAGGTGGTCAGATTGCTGCAACAGCACCGATGGCAGCTTTAGGTCGCGGCTATCAAGGCGCCAAAGTATTAAGCCAAGCAGGTGCAAAAGTTGCAGGGCATAATGCTTTAACAGGTGCGGCTGTGGGTGGTGCAGGCTTTGCTGAGAATGCAGATAAGCGTCTTTCAAACACAGTACTCAGCGCAATAGGTGGTGCGGGTGGTGGTGCTTTGGGTGAAAAATTAGGGCAAGGTGTTAATGCATTAAATCGCAGATTTAACTCAGCATCTCCAAGTCATATCACTAATGCTCAAGTGGAGAATCAGATTGATATTATTTTATCTCAAGCTGACAATGCAGGCTCTAGCATTCGATTAGCTGATCTTTCACCACAATCACAAACCATTTTAAAAAACCAAGTTAAAAAAATCATGCAGCAAGGCAGATCACCAGATGCTCAAACCTTGCAGCGCATGGGGGTTTTTACTGATTTAAAATCAAGAGGTTTTGATCTCAAGCCGACTGGCAAGCAAGCCACTGGGGATGCCAAGCTCTGGACAAAAGAAACAGAGTTATCAAAGCTTGATGGTGCGGAAGCTTTATCGAATAAATACGCGCAAGATCACAGCAACTTAAAGTCGCTGATTGATGATTTTGAATTAAGGACTGGTGGTAATGCTAGTGATGAGTTTCAAGTCGGTGATGAAATGTTTAAAGCATTGCGCTCACAGGATCAAGGGCGCAGCAACTACATCGCCGCAATGTATGATTATGCCAAATCACACACAGGTAACGATTTGACACTTGATGCTGGTCGCTTTGCTAACAATATGAAAGCCGCACTTGATGAGGATCTTGTTGATATTAGTCTACTACCAGCGCCGCTTTTAAAGAAAGTCGAGGATTTTACTAACGACATAAAACCTTTTACGCTTGCTGAAAAAGAGGTTCTTGTAAAGCAGATCAATCGAAGACTATCTGGTGCTGACAACCAAACAAAGTACGCATTACAGTCATTTCGGAACTCACTTGAGAAAGAAGTGGACGACTCACTGGATACTTTTGGCACGAGGCTACAAGGGGGTGCGAAATCAGCTTGGGATGATGCTAGAAAAGCAGCTTCTGGTCGCTTTGGTTTAATCGATAGAACACCAGCGCTTAAAAAAGCCTTAGATGATGCTGAGCCTGACAAGGCTTTTGAGCAGTTGATTTGGCGCGGAAATGTTAGAGAGGTTGAGTCGCTTGTTGGGGAGTTAAGGAATAATCCTGAGGCTTTGAATAACATTCGACAAGCCGTAGTAAAGCGTATAGCGAGTAAGTCAATTGGCGTGAATGATGTATTTAGCCCCAAAGGAATGAGTGATGCTTTAAAGTCGATTGGCGATCGAAAGCTTGAGCTATTGTTCTCACCTGATGAGCTAAAGCATTTAAAAAACATTCATGCAGCTGGGCGATACTTGATTAGTCAACCTGCTGGGGCAAATGTGAATCATTCAGGCACAGCAGCCGCACTAATGAATCATCTCGGTGCGCTCTCCAAGATGCCAATCGTCAAAGCTGCGGCTGATAAATGGGTTGTTGGTCCAAGCAGAGGGGTTAATGCAAGAATCAAGATTAATCAAGGTGCGAGTGCATTATCCAAAACAGCAAAGCAAGCCACGCAAAACCAAGATTTAACACTCATCGAAAGACTCGCCCAAGCAGGCGTTCTAACCGGCGCAAACGATATGAAATAACCCTCTTCGGAGGGTTTTTTAATGGGTGAAATTCATGCTCCAACATCGACTAGCAACACCGGTTATTCAACCGAGAATGCACTTCTTCGATAAAGAGGGAAAGCCACTAATCGGTGGCAAGGTGTATTCATTTAAAGTGGGTGAAGATATTTTCAAGCCTACCTACCGAAATTCTGAGTTCACAGCTGCAAACCAAAATCCCATTTTATTAGATCAAGCAGGCAGTGCATTAATTTATGTACGTGGATCTGTACAACTTAAAATTTACGACAAATCAGGCGTTTTTATTGAAGAGAAAATTGTGTATCAGCAGCAAATGCGCACACAGTTTTTCGATAAATACGGCAAAGCCTTAGGGGGCGGCAAAGTATGGACTTATGACTATCAATCTACGATTAAAAAGCCTTCATATGAAAATGCGGATGATGCTTTATTAAATCCGAATCCAGTGATTTTGGATGAAAACGGCTGGGGGTCGGTCAGTATTGTCGGGGCTTATCGACTTCGACAGTACGATAAAAAAGGCGTGTTTGTGGGTGATCAGGATTTTAAAAGGCCGCCGGTGAAGGTGCTGACGAGTAAACCATATCCTGCTTATTTTGTTGATGAATTAAGTACTGATTTTTCTTTAGATTTTAGCAAAAACAAAGTTGAGATAAATATATCAAGTCTATCAGATGATATCTTCAACAACTTTGCCTTAAGCAAGGCTGTAATGCGTTCATTTATAAACTTTGCTGAAATTGCAGACCAGGTGAACACATCATTTTCTTTAAATAAAGTAATTAAAAAACCGTTGCTCAATCAAGCAAGTGTAAATGAAGGCGCGAGCACAAGTTTTAGCTTAACAAAAGTTAAGCGAAGTAGAACTGTTATTCAGCACAATGTAGGGAGTGAGCCTGTAGCAACGAGTTTTGCTTTGAATAAAGTATCAAAAATTGAGGTATAAAATGTTTAATATTGAGACGCAAGTTGGCGCAAAATTTAAAGCGATTGTAAAAAAAGGAAATAGGGTTACAAAAGAGTCGGGATGGTCTAATAATCTGGTACTTGATGCGGGCTTAAATCGCATGTCAGTCGGCACATGGATTAATCGTTGTTGTGTAGGCACTGGTAATTCTGATCCAAATGCAGGTCAAACGATGCTCGATAGCTTTGTTGCATCTACTACAAGTCCAAAAAATGGCTTGGCTGTAGCAAACACATCAGTGGCACCGTATTACTACGGCTATCGCCTAACATGGGTTTTTGCTATTGGCACTGCGACTGGAAATTTATCAGAAGTTGGCTTAGGGTGGGGGGATAATAATCTTTGGAACCGCGCCTTATTGCGTGATGCGGCAGGAAATCCAACAACAATCACAGTGCTCAGCGATGAATCGCTAGAAATTATTGCAGAAGTAAGATGCTACCCTTCGGCAACAATAAGTGGCAGCTTTCAGCTTGTTGATAAAAATGATGTCTTGATTAGTGAGCACACGTACGCAGGGTTGCCGGTTATAGCCAATGCCTCAACTGGTAGTTTCTCTAGAGTGGAGCTGGGGTACGCAGCAGGCATTAGCGAATATAGAAATGCAATGTCGTCAAAAGATCCAATGCCAACCGGCATTACAACGCTACCGCTAATGTACGCA
This sequence comes from Acinetobacter sp. YH12086, assembly GCF_013419345.1. Lineage (NCBI taxonomy): Bacteria > Pseudomonadati > Pseudomonadota > Gammaproteobacteria > Moraxellales > Moraxellaceae > Acinetobacter > Acinetobacter sp. YH12086. The sequence goes on along the minus strand of NZ_VPAF01000032.1, from coordinate 610 downwards.
ATCGACACGGCAAACGGAAATACAACAACATACCCAACCCCAACTTCAGCAAAAGCTGTTTGCACATTTCCACCAAGTAAAGCAAATTACGCACACAAAACATTGTTTTTGAGAAATACTTTGCTAGCTGATACAGGAATTGGTTACAAACTAGAAATATCACCAACAATTTCGAAAACAAGCTTGGAGTCCTTGGTGTATGAGTTTACATTGAGTTGGGGTCGCTATGAGCCTACCTGAAAATAAACTGTCACATCGCCCTATTTACGGGGCTTTTTTAGTGCCCGATAAAGCTGAACCTTTGGTAGATTTCGAGTGGGGCGGTGTTGATCTGCTCGACACATCGCAAGGCTTGCAGGTTCATATCTGGAAATGTTATTACCGCGACAACTGGATTTGCATTGAAAATGATATGGCGCAATATCAATTAATAAATGTTGAGAACGTAAAATCTTTAAGCCTCTCGTTTGACTTCAATATGCGCCCAACCATTGCATACACAACCGAAAACGTAGATAAGCAAATTTCAACTTTTTTGTACTGGTACGACACGGCACAAGCGAAGCAAATCACCACTGAATACGGCACTCAATACATTACCCCGCAAGTC
>NZ_VPAF01000031.1:0-9444 GCF_013419345.1 Acinetobacter sp. YH12086 | reverse complement strand
CCTTAAAAGAGAACTTTCTTTCAAAAAGATTATTAACTGCATTTTTTAGAGCGTTATACGCAGCTTCTTTGGTGACATCAAAGCGAGAAGCATAATCAGAAGCATGGATTTCTAATTTACTGTCGGATGAGATCCCTTGGCCTGTTTCTCTTGCTCTTATTATTGATAAAAGGATAAGCCGTTGCTCGGTTACTTCGAGATTATAACTGGCATTAATTAAGGCATTATCTTTTACTACTAAGTCATTTTTCATAAGACTGCATAGGTTATAAGTGTTATTAAGACTACATTAGCATTCGATGTAATCAAATGCAAAGAAATTGTAGTCTTATGACAAAGAAATTGTAGTCTTATGACAAAGAAATTGTAGTCTTATGACAAAGAAATTGTAGTCTTATCCACCTTGAAAGCCTTGCAAACAAAGGTTTTCAGAGAGTCTAAAAGCATTAAAAACTTTAAAAATAATTAAAAGCCCAGGAAAGGAAAAATTGCCCTTGGTTTTCGCTGCGCTCAAACTCTATTGAATCTCGCTTTCGCTCGATTCGTTGGGGCAATTTTTTGGCTCATTGGGTTGTGACTTTAAAAAAAAGCAAAAGCAGCTCGGAATTCGCTTCGCTCATGAGCTTTTTACTCGCTTCGCTCGACATAAAGCCATCGTAATCAGTTCGCACCCATTCGGGATGCTCTGATTCTGAGTTCTTGATACACAGGGGAGCCTGTAATCAGGGAAAAACAGGTGAAAAAATTTAGATCCCTGTAGTTCGCTCGTAGACACTCGCTAAATGCTCTCATTTGCGATTTAAGAGTTTTTTCTTAACTCAACTATAAATCTACTGTGGTTTAGCAAAACATCGCTAAAAACCCTATTTTTTTGCGTTTAAACAGCATTCACCAAGGTCGGTAATCGTTGTTATTTTCATTTTCTGGTTTTTTAGGCTCATTTTTCTGCTGTTTTTCCAATTCTTGGCGTTTTAAAAATGCCAAATGTTCTCGTTCGTGTCTTTCTTGTTCATAGCGTTGTTCTTTTTGCTCTCGTTCTTTACGTAATTGCTCTCTAAATTCACTTTCTCTGCGATCATTTTCAATTCTTCGTTGGCGATCTACTTCCGCTTGGCGTACTTGCTGCATTCTTTCTTGTTCAATTTTGAGATCATCTGCCCGTTTTGCTTTAAGGAGGGGACTCATATCATCATTAAAATCATGTAGGGTATCGAATGAATGAACGTACTCTCGTTTTAGCTTCTGCCAAAACGTGGGTTTTATCGTTGGTCGTTCAATCCCATTATTTTCCAGTATCTCTGAGCATTGACCTAAGCGTTGGACGACATTCTCAATATCGTATTCTTTAGCAAGTTGTTCGACCTCGGTTGCGTATTCTCTCCAGTTCTCATTTTTTGCCTGTTCTACTGATTTTTCAGTCGCATAAAAATCAGGTTTTTTTATATCTCTGTAAGTATGATGATAAGAGTCATAAAACAAATTATTGCTATGTAGGTAAAAATCGCTTTTGTTTTCTGCTAACCATCGTTTTGTCTTGGTGAGATTTGATTCAATCTGCTTTTGATTATCAGCAGCATTGCTTTGAATGGTGTAAAACTGATTGGCAAATTCTGCATAAATATCTTGGCACCGGATGAAGTCATCATATGCGTTGTCGATCTGTTGAACCTGTTGTTCTTGCAGGCGTTCTTCTTCTAGGTTGAGATTTACTAATTCTGCTAAAAGCTCTTTTTCTTCTGCTTCGGTTAACTGAAGTTCGTTTTCCAGCTGGGTAATCTGATCTTCTAATCGACTTGGAACAATAATTTCTTGATCAAGGCCCTTGATGATCTGTTGGTATTCTCGTGCAGCATCTAAATTTTTGGCTTTGATTGCATCATTTTCAAGTGCAATTCTTGGCAGCACAATTTCAGTGTTACGTTCTTCAAGCGGTCTTTTTTGTTCCTCGTCATATTGTCTGCGAAGTGCTGTAGCTTCATGCCCTTCATGATGAGTGGGTTCAAGAAAGTCTAAGCCCTGATCCTTGTAACTCCGGTGGTCGATGCGTTCGTCTAGTCCGGCATTTTCCAATACTGTGTTTACAACATTGGCAAAAGTTGCTCGGCTGTCCTTCAGGATCTCGGGACCATGGTCGTTGAAGATTCTTTGTTTCTTTCCTAATTCGCCTTTTTCATTGATGAGTCTGGTCGTGAACATCATGTGTACGTGATAGTTTTTATTATTGGTTTCATCGTTATGTTCATGTGGTGCATGGATGCAGGCATCGACAATAACATTGTGCTTGTTCACAAAGTCTCGGCAAAAGTCATCAACGATTTTTATGCGTTCTGCATCTGTTAATTCATGTGGTAAAGCACAGATATATTCTTTGGCGAGTCGTGCATTGGCTTTCATTGAGCCATTGGCATTGAATTCTTTTTTTTCTACTGTATTCCAAAGTGTTTGACGGTCTAAAAGTTTTGTATTGGTATGTTCTGGTGCATAAATATTTTTGTATGCAAGTCCCTTTTTTTTAGTGTAGTCCTGAGTCTTTCCAAAAGTCAGATCCTCTAATTTTTCACAGGCACGATAAGCAGCACAAGCAACGGCTGAACGTCCGTCACTTCGTGAGATGTTGCTTTCATTCAAATGAAAAATTGCCACTTTAAAAACCTAAATTTCTGCATACCGTGGTTTTGATTTTTGCAACTTTGAAAAAGTTGCTGACCATGCTAAAGCGAGGTCATGGGGTACAGGGGTTTCCCCTGTCGCAACGTCCACTTTTGAATGAAATGATAAAAGTGGGTAAGTGCGCCCTTCGTTTCACTCCGGGAAAACTTCGCTTCGCTACGTTTGATATTGCTCGCTTTGTTTTTTGACTCTATGATGATGTTTGGTTATTGATCATCACGGTTTAATACTATGTCAGATATTCAAGAAAAGAAAGATGCAGTTTTAAAGAAGCTCACTAAAGCACAGCAGAAGAAGTTATCTCTACAAGAGCAAATTGAGTATTTGAAAAAAGAACAAGAGCAGATCTTAGAACAGGCAAAACAGAAACAGAATGAGCTTAAACTTAAGCAGCAAAAACTTTTAAGTGAAGCCAAAGCTCAAGAACGGAAAAATGAAACTAGACGGAAAATTTTGCTTGGCGCTTGGGTTTTGAATAAATTTAAGAATGATGAATCTTTTAAACATCAATGGGCTGATTTTGAGCAGTTTTTAAGTGCGGAAAGTAAGACAGAAGAAAATAGACAGAAAGATAAAGAGCTTTTTAATGATCTTTTTAAGGGATAAGTTCTAAATTTCATATAAGAGATTTTATGTTAAATAAAGGTTAACTACTATGAAATGCTAATGTTTGTATTACAGGAGAGGTAGCTCAATTTGTTTGAACAACTAAAAGCTTATTTAAAGTTGAAATTGGCGTAAAATATATAAAACACTCACTTTGTTGAACTGGTATTTTAAGAATGCGAGATGGTATTTACTTCCTTGAATTTCAAGATAATTTTAATGATTTTGGTAATGGAGTTTTTGTAGTACAAAATAATATAATAAATGGTGGAAACTATGCATTTTCCTTTCAAGGTGAAATCATTAATCAAAAATCGAAAGTTATTATAAAACAACATGATAATAGTATAGAAAAAGCTATAAATGAAACTTTAAATGTATCTATTAAAAAGACGAATTATGATTATGAATTATTAGGGAGTATTACTAATAGACCTAATTTAGTCGTTTATATAAAAGCAAAATTTATAGGTGACTTATTTCTAAAATTAACATAATACACGTTATGCGAAGTCAAAAATGGGAGCTCTAAGCTCCCATTTTTAGTCTTTAATGCGCTTTTTCGCTTCGTCATAAACTATGCTGTCAGCTCGTTTCCCAACCGTAATGAGCAAGATAACTACCTGATCATCTTTAACTTGATAAACTAGTCGGACTCCAGCCTTTAATAATTTAATTTTGTAGCAACCTGCAAGATCACCTCTAAGCATATTCTTTGGAATATGTGGCTGCTCTATGACCTTGGCAAGTTTTTTCTTAAATTGATCTCTTATAGCACTAGGAAGCTTTTCCCATTCAGCTGTGAAGTCCTTATGACGTAAAAGCTTATAAGTCATCTAAAGTAATTTCCTCAAACATTTCTTTAGGATCATTAATACGTTTACGAACAATCGCTAATAGCTCGGTATCCTCTTCTGAGAGTAAGGCTTTTTGTACAGGGAGTTTCCCAGTCGCTGCAATGTATTCAAGGACATTTGTAAAAAACTCAGTAGGTGCAATACCTTGTTCTCTTAGAACTGAATAAGATTTTTCTTTAAGGGCTTCATCGACCCTGAAGTTAACAGTAGCCATTATTTTTCCCATTTATTGAATGCATAGGAATATTGTAATGCAAGTTGCATTACGTGGCTAGTTCGTATAATCCGTATTATGTTAATTTCAGAGAAACTATTACAAATAGAATATTACTTTTATATTCTCAAATGAGCCGCTATCTTTCTTAAAAAATACTATAAATAACTGTTATTACTGATTATTATTTTTTAAATCAGGGCGAATTTTATAAATATTATTTTGGAGTTCAAAAATATGACTGAGAGCTTTTCCTATCAGTAAGATATTTTCTCTATTTTCTAGTGATGGATCTGATTGAATCTTACTAGGAATACTGTCTAATAATATTGCAGCTTGATACAAATCATCATTTATTTTTTTTAATTGATCCATTTTTCTCTTCTATATATGTTGGTAAGGATCCCAATCATATTACATTGAGATCCTGATTTATTAGGCCGTGGTATATCTTGTTGTAGCTTCTCTAGTTTCTGAACTAAAAAGGTTTAATAATCTATCCGATGATGGTACAGGAAGATTTGGTGGATTCCAATCACCTGTAGTGATGCATGTATTTAAAGAGTTTCCACACTCTGACATTCCACCGCTACCAGCAGACCCATAGACATCAATACAGTCTGCATAATATTCTGCACACATCACAATTCTTTCGTTAAATAATATGAAGGCGTTGTAGGATCATATGCAAGAGCAAGACTACTAGTTATTATTGTACTAATTAGAACTATTTTTTTTAAGAACATAAGAAAATTGCAAAAGTGCATATTCTAAAAGCGGACATTTCTACTTTGGGCTTACATCTAAGTTTCGTATAACCGCCATTATGTTAAATGGAGGTTAGATTGGTGGAAAACTCCAGTTTTTGAAACTTCAAATAGAAGCTCTTTCGTTCAATTAGTAATTGTAATTTCTATATAAATTTATATTCTATTGAATAATTATTTCATAAATTCTCCTATCATATTTGGCTGCATATGTAGCTACTTCTTGATTAATCTTTTTATGACTTTTATCTACATATGAAAAGATTATTGAATCCTCATTATGCTGCTCATAGTTGATGGCGTATTTATATTCCGAATAAGGATAAAGAGTACCTAAGCTATAAGTTTTTTGAGCACTGATATAAGTTATTTTAAGATCTGTGATTGGGGCATTGGTCCAATTTTTAATAGAAATATATCCATTCTTTTCTAATGGTTGGCATCCTATAATTAAAACTAATGCAAGACAGTAAAATAGGCTATTCTTCATTTTGGTAGTTCTGTTCAATTGGTCTTATGAGTCGACTAATAACTATAACTTTTGAGGTATCACAGCTAGGATCTACTTCAGTTATCCAAGAATAATTATTTTTTTCTAGAGGATAGGATTCTCCGCCTCCATATGCTGCTTTATCACCTAAAAAATAAGTATCCGAATCTACTTTTAGGCTCTTAGTTTCCATATCCCAATCTAGAGTTTTTGTAGCAAAAATTGGCAGAACTTTAGATCCATCAGCATGTTCTAGGTATAGGCATTTACCTTCCCTAATAAGCTTAGCCTCACTATAACTTGCATTATCTGCTCCCCCCGTATATTGAATACGTGGAACAACTATATTTGATTCAATTTTTTCTGTAACTGGACTACAGGCTGCAAGTAAACTTAATAAAATAAATTCTAATCTTTTCATATTAAAGGAATTTTTTGATAAAATCATAATAGAGAAATTAAAGCAAATTATTCCAAAAGGCTCTGATTAAAAATTGTTAAAATTAATAGATATATGAGATAAAATTATGAAAAAATTTTTATATTTTAATTTCTTAGCAATTATTTTGACCTACGTATCTTTGCTTTATCAAAAAAATATATTAGTTGACCGCATAGTTGTAGATAAGCTTGGAGAAGTTGAAGTCATAGCTGGGGGATTTCCTCTACAGTTCCTTATAGATGGTGAAACCTCTCCAGTCGGAAGTATAAGTATCAATCCTTTATTTATTTTCATCGGCATGGATCAATTTGTTTTTCTCAATTTTTTTATTGATTATTTATTTTGGATAAGTATTTTATTTGCTTTTTCTATGATTGTGAAAAAGTACAGAATTGTATAGATCTCCTAAAATTAACATAATACACGTTATACGAAATTAAAAAATGGAGCCTAAAGCTCCATTTTTTAATAATTTTTTTAAATTGCTAAGCGCAAATTTAGTGCTTTTACAACTTTAATCACCGTATCAAAACTAGGGTTCACATCACCAGAAAGTGCTTTGTAAAGACTTTCTCGGCCTAGACCTGTATCTCGTGATAATTGAGCCATTCCTTTAGCTTTAGCAATGTTACCTAAAGCTTTAGCAATGAATGCGGCATCACCATTAGATTCTTCGATACATGCTTGTAAGTAAGCCTGCATATCTTCTTCTGTTTTAAGATGCTCAGCACTGTCCCATTTGCGAAGTTTAATAGCCATTTATAGCTCCTCCTCTAAATCTTGTGCCAATTGCAGGGCAAGTTTTATATCTTTACTTTGCGTAGACTTATCTCCGCCTGCTAAAAGAATAACAACCCTTTGCCCTTGTTTGCAGTAGTAAATCCTATAGCCTGGTCCAAAGAAGAAACGTAATTCAGAGACACCTTCACCAACTGGTTCAGTATCTCCAAAGTTTCCATCTTCAACCCGATCAATTCGGACTTGTATGCGTCTTTTTGCCTGTTGGTCTTTTAACTTGGTGAACCATTCATCAAAGACTTCAGTGGTATATATTGAGTACATAAACAAAATGTATCCTACAGGATACATTTATGCAAGAAATAAACTTGGTTTTGGGGAGCCTGAAACGCTGAATTTCGTATAACAGCCATTATGTTAAATAGAATCAAAAAACCTCCAATAAAATCGTTATAGTATTATTATTTATTGAATAGATAAGAGAATTAAATTAGTGAAATACTCAAATGAAAAAATAGTAAAAGCTCTCTTACTTTCTCCTTTACCACTACTTTTTTTCACAGCAGTCCTGTTTATCGTAATGAATCAGGAATACAGCCTATACTCGATTTTAGTGGTTCTTGTAGGGCACGGTCTTGTCTACTTGGCTTATTGTATTTTGACTGTACCTTTCAGCTTCATATTCTCAATTCTTTTAAATCGTTATAACAGTCTTAATTTATTAACTATCTGTATTGCCTCTATAATTATTGCTACTCCATTTTTTATTCTTTTTGGATGGAGTCACACAGGAGAAATTTCGAAAGAGTGGTGGAAGATGTATACAGATACATGGACTATCTTTATGGCTCTATTTCCTGGCTTATGTTATTGGCTATTTCTGATTAACCTAAAAGATAAGAAATCAAAGAATATTGAATAAACCATTGCATAGAGATTCTTAAATTTCCCTAAAATTAACATAATACACGTTATACGAAATGCGTTATAATTATCCTTATAATTCAACGCTGTAGTTCCTAGTTGATAGCCCGAGTTTCCATGACCGGGCTTTTTTTATGATTTTTCACGTTCCACGCCTATTATTTAAGCAATGTTTCACGATTTTGATTAGCTCAATTGAATAATCAGGATGACTGGTCTTTTTCTTTTTGGCGTTTATCCAGCTCTTTTTTCAGCTCCTTTTTATCCTGGTACGATGCGATCAGCATGATCGGGATCAACAGTGGGGCCACAATAATGCCTAGGGCAATGTCTTTCAGTTTCGGCATGATCTTTCTCCCTTAGTCATTATCAAAAACAGCATTCAGTACACGGCCAAATAAGCCACGTTTTTTCTTTGTCTCATAATGCGTATTTGGTACGTGTTTTGGTGTTTCATTAGGGCGTGTCACCAATGTCTCATGGGATGTTTTAATTTCACTATCTCTATTATTATCAATAGTTTCACTTATTCCATTATTGTTGTCGCATGGTGCATCATTGGAATGTGTCACTGGTGTATCATGAGACATTTTTTCTTCAGACTCTTTATGCCCTAATAGCAATTGAAAGCGGTCTATTTGATCTAAATAGCGTTTCTCACGATCTTTGTATGACTCAATTTCCTTTTTCATAAAATCAACAAGCTGACGTAAATCAGCATCATCTTTAGACTGATCCACTTCTTGTTTTTGTTCATGCTTTTTGATCGGCTCTCCAAAGCATCGGATGACTTCTGCAATATCAAAAAGACCATCAGCGCTTCGAGATATACGCCCTTCTTTTATGGCCCTATATAGCGTAGAACGACTGACGTTAAAGCGGTTAGATACTTCACTTAGTGATAATTTAGCCATTTACTAAATCCTTTTATTTAATGGCATATATCCCACTTTTTTTAGGTATGGATATAGTTCTTTGATTTTTTCAGGATCGTGAAGCATCTCAGCAATACGAATAGCAAATTGTGGATAGCTTTCAGTTCCCTGGGAATACCGACCCATTTCCGGTAGCTCTGAAAGTTTATTGGCAAACATGTGGCGTTGTGCATCGGTCATTTGGGTAAAGAGATCTACCGTGTTTGGATCTCTTTCTGAAGGTATCGAATCAATTTTTTTATGCTTAAAAGTGAATGATAAGCCTGAGATAGATCTTCCTGTTTTGTACTGTTCGTATTTTACATGTATATCAGTCAGCTCATTGATTTGCTTTATGGCTGGTTCTAAAACACGACTTTTAAAATTAACCATTTTTTGATATTCATTCATCTCAAGTCCTAATTTTTCTCTGAACTCAGATAAAGAAATAACAGGTGTTTTTCCTACGTCTCTCCAAGCAATTAGAAACTCATATAGACGAATAGCATATTTGCTAGTTAGTTGCGCAACCTGTTTAAGTTGATAGCTCGTAAAGTGCTTTTCCAATCTTGTAATAAGAGGAACAACATCTGGTGCAAAGGTAACTTCTAATGTAGCAAGGTCATCAACATATGCAATTCGGCTAACCCAGCGGGATTTGACTACAATTTCTTTGTTTGTATCTTTATGAATTTCCTTAAAAGAGAACTTTCTTTCAAAAAGATTATTAACTGCATTTTTTAGAGCGTTATACGCAGCTTCTTTGGTGACATCAAAGCGAGAAGCATAATCAGAAGCATGGATTTCTAATTTACTGTCGGA